>JAGXSU010000030.1 GCA_018333785.1 Methylomicrobium sp.
CGATAAAAAACGGCAACTGTCCCAACGGCGTTACGGCCGCTTGCGGATTCCATTCGACATGAATCCGCCCGCCAAATGTGTCGACCGTTACGGGTTCGGCTAAGGGTAACAATGCTTTTGATTGGCCTTCACCCAATGGGTGAGTCATGATCTCTTGCATAAGCGCCTCATTCTCAATTGATATCAATTACTTAAGATAGTTTAGCAAGTTTTAACTGCTCTTTTTAGGTTAATAGCTTGCCGATTGACATAACGCCCTCCCCTTAAAGTCTCACTGTAAGTGCTGGTCTATCCCATGCGCTTTGAGTCCCCACGCCAGCAAATTTTCAACACGCTGATTGGCCCGGTTAATTCTTTCTATAAAAATTGTAAACAGCTGTTTATAAAATCTGTATCCGGGCTCAGGATTCTTTTCGAAGTAGGCATTTAACATCCTGCCATTGACTTCAATCGCATGCCCGCCTGTCAGAGCTGTCACTGTCGCGATTCTGGGCAGAAACTCAAGCAAACATATTTCACCAAAAATATCGCCCGGATTTAAATCGCAAAAGCCCGACTGTATCCGTTTTTCATCAATCGCAATTGATCCCGAAACCCTGAGACTACCTTCTTCAACTAAAAACAAGGATTGCCCCATCTCACCTTCTTTAACAATCAGTTGTTGTTCATAAAATGGAAAACGGCGCCAGGCAAGGCCTTCTTCAAAATCCGGATCAACAATTATTTCATGCAGAATATTATTCATTATTCTTTTCCATTAGGTGCCGTTTGATGAGAAGCATTGATCGATTTGTACAAAACCGGCCGATTATCTTAAAAAATCCGCGATCTCATCTGCTCGCCAAAATCGTTACTCAAGCACCGATGGATTTTACATTTTTCAGTTAAAGTTTACTGCACAAATAATCGTTTTGAATTAAACTCAAGCTTAATTAAAAATATAGTAGAACGTTTCCGATTCTAGTTTAAGTCATAAGAAGTTTTTATAATTACTGTATTTTAATTGCTTTTAGAGCCTATTTGTTCGTCCCTAATTAGCCCGCATCGTCTATCGGCTAACTGATAAAATGGCTTGATCAGATTCTGTTTTTCAATGAAGATACAATCGTAAGCGAATGAAAAATTGCCTACATTATAAAATTTCTTGGATTCTGAAATATGAGCTTTAAACAGTTGCCAGATCTTACTCAAAGAAGCCTAAATTTCTATATATTTTATAAAAATGCAATACAGACGTTTTTATTGTGAAAAACCCCAATGTCATCTACATCATCGTTCAAGATCTGAATAAATCAGCTTGATCCGGCTTGAAGCGATATGTTTTGTATGCTTACTTAAAACAATAAAAAAAGAGGGCTGCTTTCCTAATAAGCATACTCGAGCCCCATACCTCTACCGACAAGTCGGTTAATGAATATCGCCCAATCAATAATATCCAATCGAGCGCAGGCTTTTTATTTTTTAAAGTGATTAATTTTTGATACAAACACTTCCAACGGAGCTTTTACGATGAACACGTTAACAACACATCAACAAGATGATGCAACCAGACAAAAGCGGTTTGAAGAGGTGCAACATATCAATTTGCAACTCGCTGCGCTGGGTCAGCCCATTTGTGAAGCTGAAAATGATCAACAAACCCTTAAAATCGCCGACAGCCTGCTTAAAAATTATTTGCAGCAACGGCGCTTGCTGGCTAAGTACCGCTGCCCTGCCGATCAGCGCATTCAAGACTATTTAAACAGTTATCTCAAGGAAAACGGTGTTGAGCTAAGCGTTAAGCTACCCGGAGAATCGTTTATACTTGAACACAAAGGCATAGCCCGGGAACTTTCGGTACCCTATCAGCAAAATGAATTTCATTCGGCCTATGTTGATTCTTACCGCATGGCCCAAGGCGTTCTGCATAATCCTCAGAACGACAGACGGACCACAAAAGGCGTATTTCATATTGTCGAAGGCGGTCTTCCTGTTCCCGCTGACAAAAAAGAAGTCCCTATCGAAGCGTACGCAAGCATTTTGCAAGCCGCATTAACTCCGCCCGATGATCTTTTGGCGCTGCCTTTTACCAGTGCACAGGATAATCCGGCAAAGGTTTGGGTATCTTTGCTGTTAAGACCCATAGTAAGACCTAAAATATCTGAGAGCATGCCTGAACAAAGGATGGAAGTGCGCTTTTTTGCACCGGGCGGTTTGGTTGCCAATCTGGATTTTGTCGAATCGATTTTTGGCAATGGCGGAGACCCCTATTTGCCGGATAATGACGCCGGACTGGATATCAATCACTGGACCGGCACAACCGGTTGCATTATCTTGGCGCCGCATTTAGTTCGACTGAAAAAGAAAGAAGTCGGCCTGCCTCATTATGATCAGGCTACAAGTCGCCAGCGTAAAGAGGGCATGTGCTGGAAAAGCGAGGATGAACTGTATAATGACGGCACACCTTTTAAACTGGTGTGCAGGGACATCCGAGGCGTTATCGTAACCATCATTGCCGACAATTATTTCGGTTACAGCAAGAAAGAGAACAAATCGCAAATTAGCTACTCTGCCAACCTGCGTGGAGACTGTGAAGAAGAACACTCCGGTGGCGCCCTGGCTTTTTCACAAGTGAATTTGGGAGAAACCTATTTACCGTTAAGCACTGATTTTGACCCTGACTATTCTTTCGAAAATGTGTATGCCAAATTGGCCGCTGTCATTGATTTAAAGGCCGAGGGATATGCCATAGACAAAACACATCCCGAAATCATTTATGTCCCTGAAAACGCCCAGGTCAATATTCAGGAACAAAAGATTAGCTGGGAAAAAAAGGGTCAGCAGCAGGCAATCAAGCTCTTGGTCGACCATTACTACGTGTATCCCAATGGTTTCAAAATCCACATGGAACGCCACCCGCACGCACCCAGCTGGCGATTGATCGGCACCCAACCGGAAGGTACATTCTGCCATAAGCCGTCTACTGTATCCGGAGGAGGAAAATCGGAAATATCCAAATCCATTGCAGGCGCCATTATTTCAGGTGCTATTTTTGTCGATGACTTTGATAAAGATATGGATTTTGTGGCCCGTATTTTTGAGCGCGATTATTCCGACCGTTTCCGTGACCCTACAAAACAAGGCCAGGATCAACGGAGTTTATTAAGCAATAAACGCACGCTGGGCTCAGTGATCAAATTATTGACGCCTTCGGCCTCTGACTATAACGACGAATACAACCACTGGCTGGAAACGATACCTCAGCACATTCTTGCCCTGGTATTGATGATCAAACGATTCTATAAAGAGGAATGGGGGCAAAATTGGCGCGAACATTTCTCGGTGGATTTGGTCAACAGCTACCCAGGAAACGAACTGAAATTTCATGGCCGCAAATTGGTTGCCAGTTATTTGCGGGTAGGTTTTGATTCCAAAGGTGCATGGCGTGTATTTAAACTGCGTCAAGACTTTATGGCCTCAGAGAAGGTTCAACTGGAAGATGACATCACGTCCTCGACCGTGGTCAGGACGGACTCTATATCCGGCCTTAATCCCGCCTACACCAATCCAAGCATCAAGCTCGTCGAAAACTGTGAACAAAGTTTTTTTCAACGCCCGGATGATGCGGTTCATCGGGGTACCGATTTGCAAACTGAATTGGACTTGTCCGGAACCAATAACTTCATTTCAAATTTCCAACCTTTAACCCCTAAAGACGCACAAGAGCTGATCGAAGATGTCATTCACTTTGAAGAATTCAGTGCACCGATGCAACAAGTGATTTTACGGGCTGCACAGGGTAAAGAAGGTGAGTTTTTTGTTTCATCCGCGCATCCAAGAATTGTCGATGGCAAGCCAAGCTTGAATGTTCGCTATTTACAGCTACGTCCGGATCTGGCGAATCCGCTGATGCGTTATCTCGCAGAAATGTCGACCCGCCTTTCCAGAAGATTGACTATGGATCAACCGGTATATTTTCCGGTCAACTCGGTTCTGGCCGGACGCAGGAACAATCCGCAGGAAATTGCCGCAGGCATCAGACCTTTGGCCGTTTACAACCCGATTCATTATCAGGAACTGCCTGAGTTGTTCATGGATTACATCTGCAGCTTAACCGGAAAATCACCGTCAACAACCGGAGCAGGCTCTGAAGGCGCCTTAACCAAAGGTCCTTTTAACGCACTGAGCGCGACATCGGATCTTAACACGGCACTGGTCTCAATGATCTTGTGTGACTACGCAGGCTTTTCAACCAGCGCCGGTTATATAGGCGCGCAGCGCCGTATCGATCACGACATAAGTTTGTTGATCCCTGAACTTTGGTCACGCTTGACGGTTGAGGAACGCGATCCCCGTTACTTGATTGAGCATGGCCATCTGGAAAAAATGGAAGACTTTGAACATCAAGGCCGCACGGTTTTCGCCAGCCGATTGGGTTACCGCATTACCGAGCGTTTTGTGCATACCAATTTCGGTAAAATATTCGACTACCCGACTGCTGTTTTCGATGAAGCGATGTTGAAACCTGAAACCCAGGATCTTGATGCATTCATAGACGGTATTGACAATATTTACGAAGCGCAACAACGGGTCGCACAGCTGTACATTGAGGATGGTACCGTCGAAGACGCATGCCCGCCTCTAAAAGCGCTTATCCATATCATGGCCGAAGGCCAATACGAAGGAAAAGCGATTGATGACCCGGCTATTCGCAGTATGTTTACCCGCGACTACCTATTAGCCAGTGATTGGTATCAGGAAAGACTGGAAATCAAGCAACAGCGTGATTTGCAGTTGTGGCAAAGACATTACGACTATATCAAGCTCAGATTGGGCGAGATCGAACCGGGTGATACAGTCATTGAAGAACAATTAACCGAAAAACTGAATAAAGCTGAACGCATGATTGCAGCTCTGAGTGATTCAAGCTATACGAAGACTTTAATCGGCACATTAGGTACCGATTGGGTTCACCGCAAGGCGCTTAATAGCTAGGTAAACTGGTGCTGTTTAGGAAGCGCACCTTAGAAAGGGTGCGCTTCCTGACTTTTCGGAATTAAAGCTCAACGCTGACAAAAAGCAGCCTTTCTTTCTATCACATACTTTTCATAACAAGCCAACAGGATATAACTGAAAATAGCGGCTCCAAGCGACCACAAATAAGGCGTCTGTAGCTCAAGCCAATAATTGCCTGCTATCCAGATTACCAATCCTGAAATAAGACCCGCACCCGCACTCAAACTTCCACCAAAGCGAGTAAAAAGACCAAACACAACGACGGTTATCACGCCCGCACTGCCAAAGGCAGACGCTTCTTCAACCAGGGTATAGACCCTTCCCGCATGGAGCGCCAAACCATAAGCCATTAAACCGCAAACCATGACAGCGGATCTGGCAATCAGCACCTTACGCCGCTCATCCGGACGCCCCAAAACCGGGACTATCAGGTTGTGAGAAATTAATGCAGAAGCGGCCAGTAATGCGCTATCCACCGTGGATAAAATTGCCGAGATCAACGCACCGGCAAAAATCACATACAGAAAAGAACTCAGATAGGTTTGCGCCAATTGCGGCAATATTTGCTCAGGATGACTTAGATTAGGCAGCAGTCCATAACCGAGCAAACCCGTAGTTACCGGAATCAAACCAACCGCGAGATAAAGCAATCCGCCGCCCACGCAGGCTCTGCGTGCGATTTCGGGTGAACGGCTGGCCAGGACGCGAGACACCAACTCTTGTGACATTAACGAGCCACAGACCGGTATCGCCCAGAGCTCGACGGTATCCAGCCAGGAATTCGAAGAACTTTCACTGAAAAATCGCAAACGCTCGGGTTCAATTTTACTGATGGCAGCCTGCCAGCCGCCATTGGCTTCAACGACTAACACCAGTAAAATCATTAAACCGATGATCAACGCCACGCCTTGCACGGCATCGGTAATCACATCAGCCAGTAAACCGCCGTAAAGTGTATAGATAATCACAACGGCGGCAGCGCAACTGATCGCTAATTCGACCTGAAAACCGCCCGTCGCCGACAAGACCTGCCCGAAAGCTCTGATCTGGGCCGCCGCCCACATTATCGTCCCGGGCACCATCATTAAAACAGCTAATCGTTCTATGTTGACCGAATAACGTTGTTTGAATAGATCAGCTAATGTCGTCATTTGCCTTCGCCACAGGGGTATTGAAAACAATAAACCCATGACCACCAGGCAAAGAGAATAACCGAAAGGATCAATGGTGGCGCCGGACAGACCTTTCTCATAAACAGCACCTGCTGCGCCGATACAGGTTTCCGCGCCAAACCAGGTCGCAAACACGCTTAAAGTGGCAAGGCCGGTGCCAAGACTTCTTCCCGCCAGCAAATAGTCGTCTTCGTTGTTGATCTTTTTAGAAACAACGATTCCGATCACTAACTGGATCAGTATGTAAACAATGATGCCCAGCAGAACCCAATTCACATTCAGTCTAGATTGCTTAAATGTTCCAGATTATAAAGATGCTTCAGCTCTAACACTTTTTCTCTAGCCGAGCGCGTCATTTCGGCAGGGATTACCGAAATCCAGAAGCTTGTTCGTAATCCGAAATGTCTTTTTAATGAATCGACAGCATGTTATCCAGCGCTTTCCTGGCTAAAACAGCTTCTTTCTCAGGCACTTGTATCCGGTTTACCACATGGCCCGCCGCGAGGTTTTCCATTACCCAGGCCAAATGCTGAGGATCCGTTCTAAACATCGTCGAGCACATACACACGGTGGGCGACATGAAATGAACATTTTTGCCCTGATCTTTGGTCAATTCGTTCAATCGATTAACCAAATTAAGCTCCGTACCGACCAGCCAGCGGGTCCCCGGTTCGGCGTCTGCCACCACTTTGAGGATGTACTCCGTTGACCCCACATAGTCCGATTTTTCGCACACTTCGAAACTGGCTTCGGGATGTGAAATGACTTTAGTTTCCGGGTATCGTTCCAGAAAGCGGTCAATGTGTTCAGGCTTGAACATTTGATGCACCGAACAAAACCCCTTCCAGAGAATGATTTTGGCTTTTCTGATCTGGGCCTCAGTCAAGCCACCGTAGGGCTGTTCAAAATCCCAGGTGACCATTTCATCCAGAGGAATACCCATGCGAAAGCCGGTATTACGCCCTAAATGCTGATCCGGAAAAAACAACACTTTTTCGCGTCTTGAAAAACTCCATTCCAGAACTTTTTGCGCATTCGATGACGTACAGACAATACCACCATGGTCTCCGCAAAAGGCTTTTAAATCCGCTGCCGAATTGATATAGGTAACGGGAGTCACCGTTTCATCAGGATCCAATAAGTCCGAAAGCTCTTGCCAGCATTTGTTCACTTTAATGACATTCGCCATGTCGGCCATAGAACAACCGGCCGCCATATCAGGCAAAATAGCGATTTGCTCGGGCCGGGACAAAATATCCGCGACTTCAGCCATAAAATGAACACCGCAAAATACGATATATTCGGCTTCCGATGCGGCTGCGTTCCGGGAGAGCTTTAATGAATCACCCGAAAAGTCGGCATGTTTAAATACCTCATTCCGCTGATAATGATGCCCCAGAATCACACAAAGAGAGCCTAGTTTTTGCTTGGCGGCAACAATACGCGCGTCGCACTCATCATCATCAAGTAAAGCATAATTTTGGATAGGTAAAGCCGTGGAAATCATATTTCGAACCTAAATCAAATGTAAGGTTTACAGTTAAACACCTTAGCTGTTATTGAACTGTATTACATGCTGTTTAAAAGCTAACACCGAAAACAGACTGAACAAGTATCAGCATAACCCAAAAGCGGGCGAGTAAGTTACCAATGATCCTTTAATACAACGCGTTTTGAAGTAATGACATGGCACCTGTTCCGCCTTGCTGCTGAACATATTGCATGACCACCGGCACAAATTGACTGATCATGCTTGAGTTCATACCCAGGGTTTGAAAAGAACTCGCCAGTGACGCCAAGTTACCCAGACCGCCTGCTTGATTGCCCAATAAACCGCTCGCGGCTCCCAGCAAAGAGGAATTAGCCGCAGTTGGGACCTGCGGGGCATTTGATAAATACTGATCCATACCCGGTACAGCTTTACTTAATGCTGAAAAGTCAGAAACGTTCATGCTTTGCTTTGCGACTGAAAAAATCGAGCCCGCACCGCCTAAAGCCTGAACAGGGGAAATTCCCAGCTGATTGACTAAGATATTGACCAGTCCCAATCCGGAACTGTCACTGGCAGCATTTCCCAAAACACCGGCCAAAGGTGCTTGCTGATTAACTGCTGACTGAGCTGCTCCTAATCCGATGCTTTGAACTGCGCCTTGTTGCGCAGGTACGCAACCGACAGCAAGCCCTATCAAAGAAGTTATGACGGTTGCATTTTTTAATAGTTTCATAATTGACTCTTGAACAGGCCAGATTGTGGCTTGGTGATAAAAGGTAAACAACCAACGCGTGATTGTTCTCTTGCAGACGGCGATTGAGGAGGTCAAGCAGATAAAACGCTGTTGGGTTAGACTGTTGCTAACCCAACCGATGCCTGGCGTTTTCAACTTCATGGAAGGCAAAACGCTACAACTTGACCTTTCCATGCCTGCTCACTCTTTTAATCCTGCTTCTCTTCCTTACCGGCAGGTTTGCGGAGTTTAATTCCCAATTCTTTCAATTGCTCCTCACTGACAAAAGCAGGTGCGTTAAATAACGGGCAGGCTGCCGTTTGCGTTTTCGGGAAAGCGATTACATCGCGAATCGAGTGAGAACCGGTCATCAGCATCACCAATCGATCCAGACCAAAAGCAATACCCCCGTGAGGTGGCGCGCCATACTTTAAAGCGTCGAGCAAGAATCCAAATTTCTCGCGCGCTTCTTCGTGACCAATGCCCAAAATATCGAATACGGTTTGCTGCATCGCCGTCCGGTTGATACGAATCGAGCCTCCGCCAACTTCGGTACCGTTTAATACCAGATCGTAAGCGCGCGATAACGCCTGTCCTGGATTAGCGACCAAGTCTTCTGAAGAACAGCTAGGCGCAGTAAACGGATGATGAATTGCATTAAAGCGTTTGGCTTTTTCGTCCCATGCGAACATAGGAAAATCGACCACCCACACCGGTTTCCACTCGCCTTCGAGCAAGTTGCGGTCAATACCCAGTTTGACACGAAGCGCGCCAAGCGCTTCATTCACGATAGCGGTTTTGTCGGCGCCAAAAAAGATCAGATCGCCATTTTGCGCACCGGCTTTTTCCATCACTTTGGCCCAAACATTATCAGGCGCAAATTTAACAATGGGCGATTGCAAGCCTTCTATACCGGCGGATAAATCGTTCACCTTGATGTAGGCCAAACCTTTGGCGCCATAAATAGCGACAAACTTAGTCAATTCATCAATGTCTTTCCGGCTTAAATCGCCGCCGTTCGGAAGCCGCATCGCCACCACTCGACCGTCCGGGTCGTTGGCAGGCCCTGAGAACACCTTGAAATCGACATCTTTCATTTCATCGGCAATATCGACAAGTTCCAACGGAACCCTTAAATCAGGGCGGTCGGAACCATAACGGCGCATGGCTTCCTGATAGCTGATGACCGGAAATTGCGCGCCCAGGTCAACATCAATGATGTCCTTGAACAGACGGCGAATCATTTCTTCCATGACTTCCATGATTTGCTGCTCGTTCATAAACGAGGTTTCGATATCGAGCTGAGTAAATTCAGGTTGACGGTCGGCCCGCAAATCTTCATCCCGGAAGCAGCGTACGACCTGATAATAACGATCCATTCCCGCTATCATCAGCAATTGTTTGTACAACTGCGGCGATTGAGGTAAAGCGAAAAAGGCATTTTGATGAGTACGGCTGGGCACGATGTAATCGCGTGCGCCTTCAGGCGTCGCTTTCGTCAGATAAGGTGTTTCGATTTCAAAAAACTCGTGATCATCCAAAAACTGACGTAAATGACGCGTCACATCGCGGCGAACTTTCATCTTTTGCTGCATTACGGTGCGACGCAAGTCTATATAGCGAAAACGCAGCCTCGTTTCCTCATTGACGTCTATATCGCTTTCCAACGGGAACGGCGGAGTTTCCGATTCATTCAACACCTCAATATGCTTGGCCAGCACTTCAATAGCGCCGGTTGCCATATTCGGATTATGCGTGCCCTCAGGACGTTCTCTGACAATACCTTCAATGCGCAGAACATATTCGCTACGCACGCTTTCGGCCAGAGCAAATGATTCCGGTTCATCTGGATCGAATACGACCTGAACCAAACCGGCGCGGTCCCGCAGATCGATAAAGATGACACCGCCATGATCACGGCGCCGATGAACCCATCCGCAAAGGGCAACGGATTGGCCTAGATGTTGGGCAGTTAATTCTCCACATTTGTGGCTACGCATAGATTGTTCTCGTATTTGTCCAAAAAGAACCGATATTACTGGCTAAGATGGATCAGTGCAAGCCAAGGTCAACTGCTGGTTTTACTGCAAGTGCCTCCGCCCGTCGATGCGGCCGGTTTTTTTGATTCCGAAGTACTGGGAGCAGAGTCACCCGCAACATTTTTTTTGGCACCGCTCTTAAAATCGGTTTCATACCAGCCGCCACCTTTAAGCCGGAATCCTGCCGCTGAGATTTTTTTCATTAACTGAGGTTTGTTACACGCCGGACAATCTATTAACGGCTGTGCATTGAGCTTTTGCAGGGCCTCGTATTCATGGCCACAAGATTGGCATTGATATTCGTAAATGGGCATCTTTGTTAATCTCCGAAAATAAATTCATTTATGAGGGTCAATTTTATTTTTTCAAGTTCCATGCGCTAGAATGCAAGTTTTGCGACGGATAAAACCGCTTATGAAACGTTTGACTATAACCCGGCCGGATGACTGGCATTTGCATTTGAGAAACGGGGATATCTTAAAAACCGTAGTTCCCCACACCGCTCAACGGTTTGCAAGAGCCATCGTCATGCCTAACCTGAAACCACCGGTTACGTCTGTTGCGCAGGCAAGCAGTTACCGGCAGGAAATTTTAAACGCACTTCCGGAAAACGCTGACTTTACTCCGTTGATGACGCTGTACCTAACCGCAGCCATAACACAAGAAGAAATAAAAGCCGCCGCCGCATCCGGCATTGTGTATGGATTTAAACTTTATCCGGCGGGTGCCACGACAAATTCCGATGCAGGCGTTTCCCAAGTCAAAGCAATTTATCCCTTGTTTGAAGCGCTACAAAATGTGGATATGCCATTGCTGATTCACGGTGAAGTCACTGACAGCGATACCGACATCTTCGATAGAGAACGGCTTTTTATAGAGCGCACATTGATTGACATTGTCCGCCAATTTCCGGAACTGCGCATCGTTTTCGAACATGCAACGACCCAAGATGCCGTCGACTTTGTGACGGCGTCATCTCCCTTTGTAGCATCAACCATCACACCACAACATTTGCTCTACAATCGCAATGCCTTGCTGGCAGGAGGCATCAGGCCTCATCATTACTGCTTACCCATTCTGAAACGAGAAGATCATCGTTTAGCATTGGTCAAGGCGGCGACCAGCGGTAATCCAAAATTTTTCCTGGGTACTGATAGCGCTCCGCATCTGACCCATCTTAAAGAGAACGCCTGCGGTTGCGCCGGTTGCTATAGCGCACATGCCGGCATTGAACTTTATGCAGAAGCATTCGAGCAAGCAGAGGCATTGGATAGGTTGGAGGGCTTTGCCAGTTTCTTTGGTCCTGATTTTTATCGCCTGCCCAGAAACGCTGACAAGCTAACCCTGGTAAAAACCGAGTGGCGCCCGCCCCTGGCTTTTGGTAGCGATGATTTATCGATCACGCCTCTAAGAGCGGGTGAAATCATCAACTGGTCGATTGAACCCTAAAAAAACGGCCCTCCCCCCGGAAAATCCGGAGGGAGAGCCTTTATTTTCTGCCGTTTAATAGGGCTGAAGAGGAGCATCGCTCTCGTCATCAACATCAAATTCCAAATCGTATTCGTCTTCAGGCAAATTGCCATCGTAGACTAAATATTTGCGGTGTTGAAAATATGCATTTTTGAAAAACTCGTAACGGTCGACAGCGGCTTCCGATGCGATTTTTTCTGCCGTCAAATGATCGGCGCGTTTGTCTATGGCATTGAGACCGAATAAACCGGAAGTGATAATTCCACTATCGACATAACTGATAGGGTTCATTGCGGCATCACCGGCAGCGCCGCCTATACCTCTGGGCGAACTGGAACCGAACAGGGGAATAACCAGATAAGGCCCGGTTGGCAAGCCCCAAACCCCCAATGTCTGATCAAAGTCTTCATCATGCTTGGGCAAGTCGATCATTGTTGCCACGTCAATTAATCCGCCTAATCCCGCCACTGAATTGACAATAAAACGAGCGCCGTCAGAACCTGATTGGGCTACTTTTAGCTGCATTAAATCGTTGATCGTTACACCAATATCATTAATGTTACTGAAAAAATTGGTAACTGCCTGATCTGCAAACGAGGGCATGACCCATTGATAACCTTGACCAACGGGCTTCATGAAATATTTATCGACAGTGTCGTTAAATGTCTGAACATTCCTATTCCAGTTTTCAAGAGGATCTCTGGGATCATTAGTGGTTCGAATCGACGAACAACCGGCAACCGTTGAAATTATTACAAGACTCAGCAGTCCTGATGTAATTTTTCTTTTATTCATTTGCCCTCTCTGCCTCCCTAAAAGATTTTTTATATTGAATTTTTCGCGTAACATAACATAAAGATAAAGCCTCTTCGAGCATTTACATCCTTGTGTATCTGCTTTTACCCCGTCATTCAACGCATTTTATAATCTTCATGGAAACCACTCGATTACCGTTTGATAAGCGATTCAGAGGCTACCTTCCGGTCATAGTCGATATAGAAACGGCCGGTTTCAACCCCAAAAAACATGCGCTGCTTGAACTTGCCGCCGTTATCGTCGAATTGGATGATCAGGGCAGGATGGAAATTACTGAACGCCATTGCGCCAACGTAGCGCCTTTTAAAAATGCAGAATTCGATGAATCAGCGCTTAAATTCAATGGCATAGACCCCTACCATCCGTTTCGCATGGCAATTGAAGAAAAAGATGCCCTGGAAAAACTATTCAAACCGATTAAAAAAGCGGTCAAACGAAACAACTGCACTCGCGCGATTCTGGTCGGCCACAACCCTGCATTTGATCTGAGTTTTTTGAATGCCGCTATAACACGCACCCAATACAAACGCAGCCCTTTTCATCCTTTTAGTACTTTTGATACTGCCACACTGGGTGGCCTATTTTATAAGCAGACGGTGTTAGCAAAGATAGCTCAAACTGCGGGACTCGTCTGGGATAATGATAAAGCGCACGCAGCACTCTACGACGCAGAAAAAACGGCAGAACTGTTTTGTCAGGTTTTCAATCGCTTGGACTATCTGGAAAAACTGGATCAAATGAATCAACAAGCCCTGGCAAAGAATCAGGATATTGAACCATCGAATTGATATTATTAGAAAAGTTGGCCTGCTAAGTTAAGGAGTGACAAGCCGAAGCTTGTCACTGAACATTAAGCCAACGGGCTTCGAGCTAAATTCAACAATGCTCAAGCAGCGACCGCATCAGCTTCAGCCAGCATTTTTAGTAATTCGCCTTTTGTATACAGATCAATGATGATGTCGCATCCGCCTACCAATTCACCTTTGATATACAACTGAGGATATGTCGGCCAATTAGAATAAATTTTTAAAGCTTCCCTCAATTCCGGATCTTCAAAAATATTGACGTAGGCAAACTTGGCTTTACACGCATTCAACACCTGAACTGATTGACCCGAAAACCCGCATTGAGGAAAATCTGGCGTACCCTTCATATACAGGACAACTGAATTTTGCTCAAGTTGATCTTTTATTCTTTCTATTACTTCCATAACTATCACCCTTTTATATTAATAACCCAGCGATTTTATCAAGAATAGGTTTTTTAAAAAAGCCTAATTTACTTATCTAATTCTTGCTTAGTCATATCGTGAAAATTATAATTTAAGGTTTTTTCATAGGGCAACATATTGCTCTAAAGTTAGCAGGCTTTAAAAAATGACCAGCCATATCATGCCTACCTACGGTCGCTTACCTATTACACTGGATAGAGGCCAAGGGGCCTGGCTTTGGGATAAGGACAATAACCGTTACCTGGATGCACTTTCCGGCATAGCCGTTTGTAACCTGGGACACGCACACCCTGCCGTTCATAAAGCGCTTTGCGACCAAAGTGCCAGACTCATTCACACATCTAATTTATATGGCGTTGAATTACAGGAGACGCTGGCCAACCGCCTCTGCGCCAAAAGCGGAATGGACAACGTCTTTTTCTGCAACTCCGGCGCAGAAGCCAACGAAGCAGCGATAAAACTGGCCAGGCGCTATGGATTCGAGCGAGGCATAGAGAGACCTGCGATTATCGTCATGGAAAAAAGTTTTCATGGCCGGACCCTGGCAACGCTCAGCGCGACAGGCAATGCCAAAATACAGCAAGGTTTTGCGCCTTTGGTCGAAGGCTTTATTCGGGTGCCTTATAACGATTTGGACGCCATTGAACAGGCTATATCAGCCAACAACGACATCGTTGCCGTTTTAGCAGAACCGATTCAAGGCGAAGGCGGAGTCAACATCCCTGCACCTGACTTTCTTAACGGTATCAGAGCTTTATGCGATAAACACAATATCCTGATGATGCTGGATGAAGTTCAATCGGGTGTTGGCAGAACAGGCCTGTTTTTGGCGCATCAGCATAACACCATAAGCCCTGACGTCTGTACGCTGGCAAAAGCGCTTGGCAATGGCGTACCGATTGGCGCCTGTATGGCGAGGGGACAGGCGGCCAAAATCCTCACGGCAGGAACACATGGCTCAACTTTTGGCGGCAATCCGTTGGCTTGCAGTGCCGCATTGGCAGTACTTGACACGCTCGAGGAAACGGGTCTGATTGAACAAGCTGAAAGCAAGGGAACCGCGATTTCGCATGGTTTAGCCAGACAACTGGCCGACTCCCCCCATGTCCACGAGATCCGTCATAAAGGCATGATGATAGGCGTTGAATTGAAACAACCTTGCAGCGCTTTAGTCAGCCTGGCGCTCGCTCAAGGCCTGCTGATCAATGTGACCCAAGAAAACACAATCCGCCTCCTTCCTCCTCTGATTATGGACGATGAGCAAATAAACCTTTTGGTGGATACTTTATCCACTGTTATTCAAGACTTTACAGCGCAGTCGTAACTTATGAAACCCAGACACTTTATCTCTTTACACGACCTGACAAGCTCAGAACTCCGTCA
Source organism: Methylomicrobium sp. (assembly GCA_018333785.1). Taxonomy (GTDB): domain Bacteria; phylum Pseudomonadota; class Gammaproteobacteria; order Methylococcales; family Methylomonadaceae; genus Methylicorpusculum. The sequence goes on from JAGXSU010000030.1 coordinate 15,332, forward strand.
ACTGCTCAACCGGGCTAGTGAACTCAAGAACACCAGAAACCCGGACTTTCAGCCGTTGAAAGGAAAAGTGTTAGCGATGATCTTTGAAAAGTCATCCACGCGCACCCGTATTTCATTTGAAACAGGCATGATTCAGCTGGGCGGCAACGCGCTTTTTTTATCTCCCAGAGATACCCAACTGGGACGCGGCGAACCGCTGCGTGACAGCGCCAAAGTCATATCGAGCATGGTTGACGGTATCATGATGAGGACCAACAAGCATGAAACCGTAACCACTTTTGCGGAACACTCCAGCGTCCCGGTCATAAACGGCCTGACAGACTTGATGCACCCTTGCCAGTTGCTGGCCGACATGCAAACGTTTTTTGAGCACCGGGGCGATATAGAAGGTAAAACCGTTGCCTGGATCGGTGACGGCAACAATATGTGCCACTCTTATATTGAAGCCGCATCGATATTGAATTTTAAACTGCACCTGGCCTGCCCGGAAGGCTATCAGCCCGATTCACGCTTTGTTGAGAATGCGTCCGCCACCATTAACTTTTTTGACACGGCTCAACAAGCCGCCGAAGGTTGTGACCTCGTAGTTACTGACGTTTGGGCCAGCATGGGCCAGGAAGAAGAACAAAAACAAAGAGCGCTGGCTTTCAAAGATTATCAGGTGAATCAATCCGTCATGAGCGCTGCAAAAAAAGAGGCTTTATTCATGCATTGCCTGCCTGCTCATCGCGGTGAAGAAGTTGCTGCCGAGGTGATTGACGGCCCCAACAGCGTTATTTTCGATGAAGCAGAAAACCGTCTGCACGCCCAAAAAGCATTGCTCGAATTGCTCATGAGCAGCAATTAAAGCTAAAATTACAACCATTTAGAATCGAACCATAAAGGACACTCGTGAAAAAAATACTCGGTTTTCTGATCTTCCTGACCTCAATAACCGTTGAAGCCAAAACAGTTTATGTCACCGACGATCTGGAACTCACTTTAAGAAAGGCGGAAAATGATCGTAGCAAAATAGTCAAGATGATCAAGTCCGGTACACCTTTAACTCTGATTGAAGAAAGGAGCACCGGTTATTCCCTGGTTCGCACGTTGAACGGTGTAGAAGGGTATTTTTTAACACGTCACTTGTTACCAACGCCGCCCAGCGCCGTGTTATTGCAAGATGCCAACAAAAAAATTGAAACCTTCCAAAAGGAAAACGACAGCATTAAAGCTGAATTAGCCGCATTAAAAGGAGACACCTCCAAAATCGACTCACTGGGGCATTCTATCGTCCTCGAAAGAGACAGCCTAACCCGTGAATTGGCCGAGCTTAAAATGACGGCTGCCAATGCGATAGAAATAAAAACTGAGCGCGATCGTTTACAGGAACGCGTGGTAGGCGCAGAACGCGAGTTACAAAAATTAAAACGCGAAAACCAGGCATTGATCGACAATTCAAATCAGGACTGGTTTATCTATGGGGGAGCTTTAGCTCTGGCAGGCGTGTTGTTAGGTTTTATTCTGCCTAAATTAGGCTGGCGCCGCAGAAGCAGCGGCTGGGATACTTTCTAAACACCGACCACTCATCCTACCCATGCACAGTCTTTGTGCCTTACCGAACTTAACCCAAGCATTCAGGAAACAGATAAATGGCAAACTCAGAGGAAAAAAATACCCGTCACTTTTCATCACTCGTTGTGGACGGTATGGAAAGAGCGCCCAGCCGGGCGATGCTTCATGCTGTTGGCTTCAAGAATGAAGATTTCAAAAAACCCCAAATCGGCATTGCCTCGACCTGGAGCATGGTAACCCCTTGCAACATGCACATCAACAAACTCGCAGACGATGCTGCCCGAGGTGTCGACAATGCCAACGGCAAAGCCGTGATATTTAACACCATCACCATATCTGACGGCATCTCCATGGGTACTGAAGGCATGAAGTACTCGCTGGTATCGCGCGAAGTGATTGCCGACTCGATTGAAACGGTCGTAGGTTGCCAGGGCTTTGACGGTGTTGTCGCAATCGGTGGTTGCGACAAAAACATGCCGGGCTGCATGATTGCTTTATCCCGCTTGAATCGTCCTGCCATTTTCGTCTATGGCGGCACCATACTCCCTGGCTGCCACAAAGATCAAAAACTGGATGTTGTTTCTGTCTTTGAAGCCGTGGGCGCTCGTGCAAACAATAAAATAGACGATGAAGAACTGGCCGCTATCGAAGCCAAAGCCATTCCAGGACCCGGTTCCTGTGGCGGCATGTACACCGCTAACACCATGGCTTCGGCGATCGAAGCAATGGGGATGTCCCTGCCTAACAGCTCCGCTCAAGTGGCGATTTCTCAAGATAAAAGACTGGACTGTGAAAAAGCCGGTGCTGCCGTGCTGGAATTACTGAAAAAAGATATTAAACCACGCGACATCATGACCAAAGCCGCGTTTGAAAATGCAATCACGATCGTTATCGCTTTGGGCGGATCAACTAACGCCGTTTTACATTTGCTGGCGATGGCCAACACAACAGGTGTTGATCTGACCCTGGATGATTTCAGCCGTATTGGTAAACGAGTACCCATGCTGGCCGATTTAAAACCCAGCGGCAAATATCAAATGGCGGAATTGGTGGAGATAGGCGGCATACAACCCCTCATGAAGATTTTGCTTGATAACGGGCTGTTGCACGGCGACTGTCTGACGGTAACCGGCAAAACACTCGCGGAAAACCTGGCTGACGTCAAACCTTATCCTGAGCATCAGGACATGATCCGCTCACTGGACAACCCCATCAAAAAAGACAGTCATTTGAGCATCCTTTACGGCAATCTTGCTACAGGGGGCGCCGTCGCCAAAATCACCGGCAAGGAAGGCTTGATTTTTACCGGCACCGCAAAGGTATTTGACGCCGAGGAACTCGCCTTACAAAGTATATTAAACGGTGACATCGTCAAAGGCGACGTGATTGTGATCCGTTACGAAGGCCCCAAAGGCGGCCCCGGCATGCGCGAAATGCTCTCCCCTACTTCCGCTGTCATGGGCAAGGGCCTGGGCAAAGAAATAGCGCTGATCACAGACGGGCGATTCTCCGGTGGCACACATGGCTTTGTGGTGGGTCATATCACACCGGAAGCCTATGTGGGTGGCGCACTGGCTATTGTTCAAAATGGCGATCAAATTACCATTGATGCTGACACCAAACAACTGACCTTGCACGTCAATGAACATGAAATAGCCCGCCGCCTGGAAAAATGGCAGCAACCTGCACCCAGATATACTCGCGGCGTTTTAGCCAAATATGCCAATTCCGTCAGATCTGCCAGCGAAGGCGCTGTCACTGACAGGTTTGATTAATCTGCCCTGACACCAACCCATCCCTCAATCTGCAGAGCAGGCAGGCTTTAATTAACAAAGCCTGCCTCCCCTATCAACCATAAGTATCTACACATCTTTTCCTAAAAATTGCTGAGCGGTTGCTTTCAAACTATCCAGCTCCTCTTGAGAGTAGGCGTCCATGATTTCGAGCATGGAGAGGAAGACCCACAGCCCCGACAACAGCGCTGGATTCGTAAACTCCTTTTTGTGCCGCATTTGCCTGCCACTGAGTTTGATCAGAAATAGTCTTAATTCAGCCGCTTCCTTGCTTTTGTCGGCGGCTATGGCCCAAACCGTAACACAGGCCATGCTAGCCACCAAGAGGCGTTTGGCAATGGCCA
>JAGXSU010000031.1 GCA_018333785.1 Methylomicrobium sp.
CAAAAATCGTCATCTCGGCAGGGATTGCCGAGATCCAGATGCCATGGATGGCGAGCGCCGAACACATCCTTGTGCTCTGGATTCCGGCAATCCCTGCCGGAAAGACGTTGTTGCTGAAGCATCTTTATAATCAGGAAGTTTTAAGCACCAGTACGATAACGGGATAAGCCGTGTCCGGCGGATTAACTCACATTGAAGCCGGGAGGAATCGCTTCCCCGTTCAGTGATTCAGTTTCAACATGATCAACACGCGCGGTAATGGGGCCTTTGTAGCACCACTTGATTAATTGATCAATGGCCTCTTCAGAGCCTGATGCAACGATTTCAACACGACCATCGGTAAGATTTTTCGCATACCCTGTAATTCCGAGATTCTTGGCTTTCTTTTGAGTAAAGGCTCGAAAATAAACGCCTTGCACCCGTCCTGACACCAATATCCTGACTTGTTTTAGCATTTTTGAATTCTCCAGCAATAATGGATTTTTGGATTTCTGGCAAAATCTTCCGGCAGTGTTGCTGCCGATATATCTTCGATCACCAATCCCGAGAGCGCCTCATGGTCCATTTTAAAGCGTCGAAAGTTAGTAGAAAAATAGAGTACACCCGCCGTAGCCAAAAGTGCTGCGGCATCTGAAATCAATTCTACATGATCGTTTTGAATATCGAATACATCCTCCATCCGTTTTGAGTTGGAAAATGTAGGAGGATCCAGAAAGATCAGATCATATTGCCGTTTTTTATAGAGCCGGTCCGCTTCAGTCTGTAACCAGGTTTTGCAATCGGCCTGAATAATTTCGTGGTTGCCTTTTATGCCATTCAACGCCAGATTTTTCTGAGCCCAATCCAGGTAGGTTTTTGACATGTCCACGGTGGTAGTCGACTGGGCGCCGCCCATTGCCGCATGAACCGTAGCGCTCCCGGTATAGGCGAACAGGTTCAGAAAACGTTTGCCTTTGGCTTCCCGCTGAATTCTGGCGCGGATCGGCCGGTGATCCAAAAACAAGCCTGTGTCCAGGTAATCTTCAAAATTGACCAGCAGTTTACAACCGCCCTCTTCAATGACATGAAACCGGCCTTGATCGCCCTGTTTTTCATACTGATCCTTGTTTTGTTTTTTACGCCTGATTTTCAAAAAAACCTGGTCAGCAGGAATCGAAAACAGCTTGGGAATTTCTGCAATAACGCTGGCCAGACGCTGATCGGCTTTGTCTGGGTCTATCGTTTTTGGCGGTTCATATTCCTGAACATTGATCCAGGTTTTTTCGCCTTGATACAGGTCAACTGCGACAGCATATTCCGGCAGATCGGCATCATAAACGCGATAACAGTGAATATTTTGCTGTTTTGCCCATTTCGACAGTTTTTTAAGGTTTTTTCTGACCCGGTTGGAAAACATTTCAGCGCTGTTGTCGACTGATTCAGACGGGGTGTTTTGAGCAAGTTGAAACAGCTTTTCTTCTCTGTTCTTAGGCTTCGGAATAAAGAACGCAGGCTCATCCACTGTGAGGCGCAACAGTGTGCATTCGAGGGCGCCATTATAAAGTGTGATGGGTTTTTGTGAGCGTATGCCCAGCCTAAAGCCAAGTTCTGAGTTGCTGATAATCAGTGCGACTCGCCAGCCTTTAAAGCGGCTTTTTAATATCTCGCCGAATTGCCGGTAAAGTTCGGACGTCGAGTCCTCATCCCCCAAGCGTTCGCCATAGGGAGGATTGCACACCAGCAATCCCGGTTGCCAGTCGGATGCGGGTTCTGCATCGGCGATGTCACGGCGTTCGACATGAATTTTCAGGCCCAAGCCGGCGTTATCGATATGCGTCAATGCCGCATTGATACTTTGGCTGCTTTTATCAAAACCGGCAATGACCGGCAGTTTTTCAATGCCGGTGTTTTTACGTAATTCCGCTTCACTGAGCAAGTTTTGCCATGATGCGGCGTCATGTTTTTTCCAGCCTAAAAAACCATAATGCGTTCTCAGCAAGCCGGGGGCATAATCAGCTGCCATCATTGCTGCTTCGACCAGTAAGGTACCTGAGCCGCACATCGGGTCTATCAGTGTACCGTTTTGTTTGGCTATGTCAGGCCACCCAGCACGCAGCAGGATGGCGGCGGCCAGATTTTCCTTTATTGGCGCTTTGACTTGCGTATCGCGATAGCCCCTTTTATGTAAGCTTTCTCCGGAAAGATCCAGGCTCAATTGCGCGTTTTCGCCATTCAAATAGACATTGATACGTATTGTCGGCTGTTCCGTGTCTATATTGGGGCGTTTATTGAATTTGGCACGCATTTGGTCGACGATTGCATCCTTGACTTTAAGAGCACCAAAGTGCGTGTTGTTTATTGCTTTGGAGTTTTTGGCGCTGAAAGTCACTGCCATTGAATCGTCCGGTTTCATATGTTCGAACCAGTTGATTTGTTTTACGCCGTTATACAGATCATCCTGATGGTTGACAGGAAAGGTGCTCAGTACCAGTAAAACCCGGTTGGCAATTCTGGACCACAGGCAGACCCGGTAAGCGGTTTCCAGCGTGCCTTCAAAGGCAACGCCGGCAACGGTTAGCTTGGCATCAGTAATACCTAATTGTTTAAGTTCCTCAGCCAGAATCTGCTCCATGGCTTTGGGTGTAGTGGCAAACAATTGAAACGTATTCATATGCTTGTGGCGGGGGCAATGGTTTGGGCAAAAAAAAGCTCAAGGTGAAGTTGATTGCCTTGCACCTTGAGCTTTTCTGTAAGTGAGTCAGACCGGTTATTCGACTTTAATCAGCTCGATATCGAAAATCAAAGCGGAATTAGGACCGATTTTAGGGCCGGCTCCTCGGGTTCCGTAAGCTAATTCAGCAGGAATGTAGAAACGGTATTTTGCCCCTTCTTTCATCAGTTGAACGCCTTCAGTCCAGCCGGCAATCACTCTGTTTAGCGGAAAAGTAGCGGGTGCACCGCGGCTGTATGAGCTATCAAATTCAGCGCCATCAATAGTAGTGCCTTTGTAATGAACGGTGACACTGTCAGTTGCAGCGGGTGATGCGCCTGTGCCTTCAGTGACTATCTCATATTGCAAGCCGCTAGGGGTTGTTTTTATAGCGGGGTTTTTGGCATTTTCGGCTAGAAACGCGATGCCTGCCGCTTTATTTTCTTCCGGTGTGGTTGCGTTGGCTATGGAAAACACGGTAAATCCTATCAGTAAGGCAGCAAAAATCGAAAAAGCGCGGGTATATAGTTTACTCACGGATTCTCCTTTCTAGTTGTAATGGAGCGCATAGTCTATCAAAAAAACCACGATGTGCCTTTTAAATCATTTTGACAACGTGACATTTGTTTATGATACATCTGAGATCGCCCCGCTACTTTATCGGCAACATTCAATAACCATTTTTTGCGCAAATAAGTTTTACGCTTGAAGCCGCCATGTCCTTCGTGATAAGCCAAATAAAGCTGTTTTGCATCCCCTAGCGGAATACCCAGCCGGGTATGGCTGATATGGTTGTACCAGCCCACAAAATCGGTTGCATCAGCAAAATTACTGCGGCTGGCAAACCAGCGTCCGGTGTGTTTTTTATAATCATCCCAAGTCCCGTCAAGTGCTTGCGGATAACCGTATGCGCTAGTGGGTCTGAACCAGGGAATGAAACCTAGTAGACGGGTTCGAGGCGGCTGCGCATCTGCTACAAAACGAGACTCCTGGTAAATGATAGCCATTTGAACTGGAATCGGTGTGCCCCATTTTGTATGAGTTTTGCGCGTACTTTTAATCCAATCACGTTTTTCAACAAAGGTTGAGCAAATATTATCAGGGTTTTTGGGTGGCGAAGATGTGCAGGCGGATAAGGCAAAAACCGATAAAAGTAGTAGACTGTATTTCAACTTGATTAAAATCCATGAAGCGGAAAATGGTAGTGCGGGTGAATTGTTGATATTCATAACGTGTAGCCAAACAAACCTGAGCCATAACCGGAGACAAAGCCGGATAATCAACTAAAATAATGGTTTTAACTTTACAGTGGGTTTAAACCCTTACAAAGCAGGGATTATGTAGCAGGACAGGCAAGTCCGTAAGTATAATGCTGAAGTGCCTCATGCCACCGTTTTTTAGATTGCTCTGATCGCCGTGTTAATGATGCCACCAAAATCTGACGTACCCAAGAGATGCAAGGTAATTTATGTCATATGAAAAACGTTTTTATCGAAAAAAATTAACCTCACTCGGTTTTATTTATCTTGGTGGTGAAGAGTATGATATTACGCTGAGCAATATTTCTATTACCGGTATGCTGGCTGAACTTGCCACCAAAGAACCTGAAAACAAAGTCGTTGAATTATTTGAGACGATCAAAATGAAGCCTTTGGCTGATGTTTACCTGCATGAGATGCGTTTGGCCGGAGAAGTGGAGATTGTCAGATCCGATATCATTGACGGGCATTTGTATCTGGCCATGGAGTTTCGCACCATCGAGCATGACATTGATAATTTGTTTTACGAAAGGCAAGTTTACCGTAAAAGCCTGTCAGCACCCGGACTTATCATTTTGAACGGTGAGCGTTGCCACTTTATGACGGTCAATGTTTCTGTCGACGGTTTAATGATTCGCTTGCCGCAGCACATCCTGGTGGATGAGGGAACTGTGGCTGCATTCGATTTTAAACGTCTGGATATGCTGGGTGAAGTCAAAGTGGTATGGGTCAAGCACCAGGATGGCGAGACCTTGATGGGGCTGGAGTATATTTATCTGGAAAAAACCTTTGTTAAAGGGGTGCCTCGATTTGCCCGGCCTAGATCGACTAACGTTTAATCAAAACCTTTGCTTATCTCTGTTGTTCCAATAATCAAGCGCCAGGGCATGAGCGTCCTCTTGGTTATCCCCTTTGCCCAGCAACCTTAATGCAACAGCGGCTGTACCTGTCACCGCTGCCTCGGCATACTCATCACTGATTTCTCCACGCCAAAGCAAAACTAATTGTTGAGGGTCAAGATCATCCGCTTTCATATGCCGGCGTTGAAATAACGCAGGCCAGAGTTCATCTGACAAAATGCCTTCGTGGACGCTTTGAACAAGACAATCGCCATCAGGGTTTCGCTCTACTTCTCCGCCTTCCCCTTTAAATACGGACACATGCGGCTGATTCAGCAATAAAGCCGCTTCCTGATGAACCTGCCGGTAGCCTGGATGAAAAATGCCCTGGATACTGAAAGCGGCATTGAAAGGATTGAGCAGGCGGACCAGGGTATGAACGGGTGACCGTAAACCCATAATGCGGCGAAGCTCAATGATTTCAAAAAGCTGCGGACAAAAATGCTCCAGCGACAAGTAGCTGAATCTGTTTGAAAGCAGCTGCTGTTGCGCTTCCTGCATAGAGGTGGCCGCTTCAATGCCTAAATAACGCAAGACGTTTTGAGTATAAATTCTGCCATTGGTATGCCCGCCTGCACCGTGCATAAAAACACTGACACCGTTTTCGGCAAGCAGCAATGCAGATAATAGGAACCAGGGCAAGTGCCGCCGTTTACCGGCATAGGATGACCAGTCAAGGTCGGCTGGTGATGCGTCTAATGGCTGAGCAAACGAATCGCGTGCCGCATGAACAAACCCTGCAAGTTCCTCTCGTGTTTCCTCTTTAACCCGCATTAACATCAAAAAAGCGCCCAGTTGAGACGGCAGCACTTCGCCGGCCATGATCATTCGCATGGCTTCATAAGCTTCCTCACGGGTCAGCGCCCGCGTGCCTTTTTTACCTTTTCCCAGAATGCGGATAAACGGTGCAAAAGGATGTTCTTCTTTGTCGTAAGCCTGCATAGCCATCTTTATATGACCCTGAGCATTGGTACATAATGATCGACAAGAAGTCCGGCAAACATCAGCGTAATGTAAACTATGGAATAAACAAACGTTCGGATCGCGGTTTTATCGTCTTTGGTACGCATCATCAAGAGTGCAAAATAGATGAAACCCAGCCCCAAAGGAACGGCAAAGCCCAGATAAATAAGGCCGCTCATGCCCGTCAAATAGGGCAGTAAGGTGACAATCAGCAAAAGGATGGTGTACAAAAGAATCTGTAAGCGAGTGAATTCCAGGGTATGCGTAACCGGCAGCATCGGAATATTGACCAGCGCATATTTTTCTCTTTTAGCGATGGCCAGCGGCCAAAAATGGGGAGGGGTCCAAACAAAAATGATCAACACCAGCAGCAGAGCGTAAGGGTGTATCTCGCCGGTAATGGCGCACCACCCCAATAAAGGTGGAGTTGCGCCGAATGCGCCGCCTATCACTATATTTTGGGGCGTCATTCTCTTGAGATAGCGCGTGTAGATGATCGCATAGCCGAACATCGATAAAAAGGTTAGCACCGCGGTCAGCACGTTGACCCCTATTAAAAGTATAACCATTGACGCGACACCAAGAATGGTTGCGAAAACCAGTACCTGATTAGGTTGTAAAAAAACCTGGGGTAAGGGGCGTTTAGGGTTGAGTTTAATATCAATTTCACGGTCGATGAAATGATTGACCGCAGCAGCCGATGCGGCGGCCAAGGCAATACCGATGAGCCCCCAAAAAGCTAAATCCAAAGGCGGCAAGCCGGGCACTGCCAACAACATGCCTACTACTGCGGTAAAAAGCATTTCGGCAACGACATTGGGCTTGCAAAGAACCAGATAACTTTTCCAGAGGGGTGGCTGAATTATGGTCTCGCTATTCATTTTTTTAATCGATCTCAACGGGGTGATTTTGAAATAGAATACAGTGAACTATTGATTAATGAAATAGTCGCAAGCGCTAACATTTCTACAAAGAGGACGTTATGAAATATCTAAAAATTTTGGGGCTCATGCTGGCCATAGGCGCATCATCAGTGAATGCCGAAACCAAAGTGCACGAGCATCAGCTTAAAAACGGCTTAAAAATTCTGGTGAAAGAGGATCATCGCTCACCGGTAGTGGTTTCCCAAGTCTGGTACAAGGTAGGTTCCAGCTACGAGCCAAACGGAATCACCGGTATCTCTCACATGCTTGAGCACATGATGTTCAAAGGTACCGACAAGCTGCAGCCCGGTGAATTTTCGCGCATCATTGCGGCCAATGGCGGTAATGAAAATGCGTTTACCGGCAGAGATTACACGGCTTATTTTCAAACCATGGAAAAGTCGCGGTTGCCGGTGAGTTTTGAGCTGGAAGCCGATCGTATGCGCAATCTGCATTTGCTGGATGAAGAGTTGAAAAAGGAATTGCAAGTCGTCTACGAAGAACGCCGGATGCGGACTGACGATAACCCAAGGGCCAAGACGCAGGAGCACTTTACCGCGATGGCCTATTCCAACAATCCCTATAAAAATCCGATTATCGGTTGGCCGTCCGATATCGAGAATTACACGATTGATGATTTAAAAGCCTGGTATCAGCGCTGGTATGCTCCTAACAATGCGACCTTGGTAGTGGTTGGCGATGTTGAGCCTAAAGCTGTTTTCAGTCTGGCCGAGAAATATTTTGGCGAACTCAAGCCCAGTGAAATTGTAGCCATTAAGCCGCAACAAGAGATTCCCCAATTGGGCACCAGAAGAATGGTGGTTAAAGTGCCTGCCAAACTTCCCTATTTGGTGATGGGCTATAAAGTGCCTGTGCTGAAGACGGTCGAAAATGAATGGGAAGCTTACGCATTGGAGGTCATGGCCGGGATTTTAGACGGCGGCAGCAGCGCACGTTTGGAAACCAATCTGGTCAGGGGCAAGCAACTGGCTGTATCGGTGGGAGCCGGTTACGGACTGGCGTCACGATTGGATGAATTGTTCATGCTGGAGGGAACTCCGGTAGAAGGAAAAACCGCCAATGATTTGGAAGTTGCTTTGAAAGAAGAAATTGAAAAGCTGAAATATGAACTGGTGCAGCAAGACGAATTGCAGCGGATCAAAGCTCAGGTCTTGGCCAATGTAATTTATGAACGCGATTCCATGTTCTATCAAGGCATGCAAATGGGGATGCTAGAAACTGTCGGATTAGGCTGGCAAAAAGAGAATGAGTATGTCAAAAAAGTCAGTCAGGTTACCGCAGAACAAGTACGGGAAGTGGCCCAAAAATACTTCAAGGATGATTCGTTAAGCGTCGCTTACCTTGATCCCCAACCGATTGCCGAGCAGAAAACCGAAAAAACCAATGAGGGAGCGAACTGATGCGTATTTTTTTACTGTTAGTATTGATGGCAATAAGCCCGATGAACTGGGCTGCCGCAAAAATTGAAACATGGCAGACTCCCAAAGGCAGTCGCGTTTTTTACATTTATGCCCCGGATTTGCCGATGGCCGATATACGCATTACTTTCGATGCCGGGAGTGCCCGTGACGGCGTGCAGCATGGACTGGCCGCCTTGACCTCGGGTTTGCTCGATACAGGAGCGGGCAAATGGAGCGCCGACGAACTGGCCCAGCGATTTGAAAGCGTGGGCGCCAATTTCGGAACCAGCGTGTCCAGAGATACAGCATCTTTATCACTGAGGACATTGACCGATCCGCCGTTGTTCGATAAGGCGGTTGAAACGATGAAAACCATTTTGATCCAGCCCGTCTTTAATCAGCCTGACTTTGAAAGGGAAAAAAATCGCACATTGGCGGCTTTAAAACACCGCGAATCATCCCCTGCTGCTTTAGCCGACTTAACATTTAATAAAGTCGTTTACGGCGATCACCCCTATGCGCATTCTTCAGCCGGAGAAATTGAAACGGTTACCGCCTTGACTGCTGATGACCTTAAGAAGTTTTACAAGCAATATTACGTTTCCGCTAATGCCTTGGTCGTCATCGTCGGGGATTTAACCAAAAAACAAGCGGCCAAAACGGCCGAAGATTTATTGGCCGATCTGCCCGCAGGGCAAAAGCCGGCCGATATTTCTGAAGTCAATTTGCCTGAAAATGCAAAGCTGCAGCATATTGAATTTCCTTCCACGCAAACCCATGTGTTGTCAGGATTACCCGGCATGCATAGAAAAGATGAAGATTATTTTGCGCTGTACGTAGGTAATCATATTCTGGGCGGCGGTGGTTTAGTCTCCAGACTGTTTGAGGAAGTACGGGAAAAACGTGGTTTAGCTTATGGTGCATCCAGCTCATTTGCACCGATGTTTAGAAAAGGAGCATTCAGCATGGGGCTGCAAACCCGTAATGATCAAACTCAACAAGCCCTGGATGTCATGACGCAAACACTGGCCGATTTTATTGAGACAGGGCCCACAGAGGCTGAGCTTGATGCGGCCAAGAAAAATTTAACCGGCGGATTTGTGATGCGCTTTGATACCAACAGTAAACTGGCCGGTTACGCAGAAATGATTGGTTTTTATGGCTTGCCCTTGGATTATCTGGATACTTTTCCCGAAAAAGTCCAGGCGTTGACAGTCAACGATATTAAAGATGCTTTCAAGCGCCGTGTTAACCCCAAGTTACTGCAAACCGTAACGGTCGGAGAAACCGTCAAATCGCGTGAAAAATAAAATCAGAATTATTGGCGGCGAGTGGCGAAGCCGCCAAATTACGGTTATCGATGCGCCGGGACTTAGACCTACTCCCGGCAGAGTCAGAGAAACGCTGTTTAACTGGTTGCAATACGATATACCGGGTAGCCGCTGCCTAGATCTTTTCGCAGGTAGCGGTGCTCTGGGCTTTGAGGCTGCGTCCAGAGGCGCATCACAGGTGGTTCAGGTCGAGAATAATCAGGAAGCCTGCCGGCAATTGCATGAAAATAGTGTTCATTTGGCGGCGCGTCAGATCAAAGTCGTCAATAGTGATGTTTTCCGATTTTTAGCGGGCAATTCCGAACCTTTCAACGTGGTTTTTCTTGATCCGCCTTTTGCTAAAAAGATGGCCCTGCAAACCTGTCAATGGCTGGAAGATAAAAACTGGCTGACGAAAACGGCCAAAATTTATGTGGAAACGGAGAGTGATCTGGCGCTAAACGGATTGCCGGACAACTGGCGTCTGCTCAAACAAAAAAAAGCAGGCGAGGTGGGTTATCAGTTGTTTGAGCGAACCGGCGCTGCATAGCTTGACTCCTGCCTGATCGAACAGAGCACTGATTCGAAGCCCAATGGGACAATCTATTTCACTACTAGTGATTTATGTCTTTTCCCTTAGAAAATAATCATTGCGGCTGTTGATCAAAAAAGCGGCCTTATAAATGCCTGCCCGGTTTTATGGATATAACATTCACCTGCGATTGATCGGTAAGGCCAAGATGCGCCGTTCGATTTCATCCATCATTTGCAGATAGGCTTTTCCTTGCGTACCGCCATAGTGGCGCATCAATTCGGCTTCCGGGATAAATTCGGGTAAATCGGAGGTCTTCGGCATAATATCGCTTTCGGTTACCGCTGCCAGTAGCGATTGCACTTTTCTTGCTTGCGGTTCGCTGGCGACGGCCAACTCGCCCATCAGCGTTCCGGCTCTATCGGCGGCAATATCGTTAAACGAAAAGCCGCTGCCGCCTTTCGAATCTTCTATTTCCTTGTACAAGCCCACGGCATCTGCCAACGGCGTACCGGCATAAGCGGCCAATAACGCAGAAACCAAATAGTGCTTGGTTAAGTCGTCACGGTTCTGCAGTTTTACCGCTCTCCAATTGGGACGTGACCAGGTTTGGCTTTGAGAGATGAGTTTGCTTAAATTCTTTTGATTAGCATAAAAAGCGAGCACCAATATGACTGCCCGATTTTCTTTGATGGCCTCGCCATTTTGACTGCGCTCTTTTGCCGCGCTAAACAGGGGCTGCATCAAGTCCGTCAGTTTAATGGGTGTACGGCTGGTTTGTGTCAACTCGGCCAAACGCCTTTGATAAAACTCAATTTGATTCAGTTCCTGAGGGGAGAGCATTATGCCGCTTAACCGGGCCGGCAAGTCAGTTCGCCATTGATACGTGATGACCAATTGCCGGGGTTCAAACCTGATATTTCTGACGGTTTTGTTAAATTCGTGCCAATCGAATAAGATTTGACTATTCGCCAATACATAATTGACCAAGCTATTTGCTAAAACGGCTGGAATAGGTAAATTACCCAGCCTCAAACTTTCAATCAGCGGCAGTTTTTCGGTTTGCTTGATTTCTAGCCTGACATTGATAAAACGACCCAGCGGATTGGCGGGCAATGTGACCGTGGCTCCCACAATAGCCCGGCCTTTTTCGATAACCAGGCCCGCAACAGCCTGGGCATATTGATTTGCAAAATAATTGACGGCCAAATCCAGCTCTTCTTGCCTCAGCCTGGCCCTGACAACCGCGCCTGACCGTAACCGGCGGGGATCGTTCATTTGAATGAGTTGTTTGGCTCTAGTGATCCGTGCCGGTGTCAAATCCGCCTGTTTTTTTAGTTTAGGCTCATCTTCCAATGCCAGGATAAGTAGGCCGGATAACAGAATGGGTAAAAGAATTACAGGCAATACGATCAGTTTTATCAAGTTCATGCTTAGCGTTATGCCTTGGGTTTATCGGGAATTTTCGAATAATTGAACAGAAAGTGGCAAGTATAACGGTATGTTTCTTTGTTGCCTGTTTGAACTGTGATTATCGGAAAACTCAAGCATTCTTAAA
Organism: Methylomicrobium sp.; assembly: GCA_018333785.1. Classification (GTDB taxonomy): domain Bacteria; phylum Pseudomonadota; class Gammaproteobacteria; order Methylococcales; family Methylomonadaceae; genus Methylicorpusculum. The sequence goes on from JAGXSU010000031.1 coordinate 11,555, forward strand.
GCCTTGGCCGATGCTAGATGAGAACCTTTTGAAGGGGGGTCTTAAAGACTGGCAAAGCGGCTAAGGATGGGCGATTAGCGAGATACTTCCTTTTCTCCGGACACAAACTGTGTGACCTCTTGCCACCAGGGTAAATTGGGTGACAGAGGCAGGCTGTTATGGCCTGCATTATTGAATGTCCAGAGTTGTTTGCTATGTAGCAATGAGTTGAACAGCTTTAAACTGTTCTTGGTGGGGATGATTTGATCCTCTTCAGCTATTAAAACTGCGGTGTTCCCCAAGTAATCATGCAAATTATTAACCGTATTGAACTTGTCGCGGATCAGCCATTTGGCCAGAAAAAACCAGTAATGGTGTTGGGCAACATTGGCCAGACTGTCAAACGGCGTCATTAACACAACACCTTTTATTGGCACCTGTCCGGACTTTACTATAGCGCCGGCGACTCCGCTGCCAAGCGATTCTCCCCACAGAAAAATAGGACCGCCAAAGTCGTCTAGTGCCTTTTTTACGGTTTCAAGACCATTTGCGAGCAATACCGATTCAGAAGGCCCGCCCTCTCTGGCGCCATAGCCGGGATACTCGGCCACAATGACACGGTAATCCAGCTTTTCCAGTGCGTCAAAATAATAACTCCGGTCTATAGCCGAGCCCGCATTACCGTGAAAGACGATGACCGTGCCTTTATAGTTTGAAACTGGCGATTTGGACATCAGCCCGAGATAGGAGTCAGTTGTCGGCCAAAGCTTCAAGTCAAGCTGATCCGCCAGTTCTTGTTGCCGAATAGGTGAATGCTTCCCGGGGAAATATATAAGACTGCGCTGTAACAAAAACACAACAAGGAGTAACAGCAGATAAGGCAGCAAAATCGAGAACATTCGTTTGATGACCGTCATTGGGATTGAGTCGATTGAAAAGTATTAATTTTTATTCCCTTTCACCTAATTTTAATTTGTCAGATTCTAAAAGGCGCTCGTCATTCCGGTAGGGATTGCCGGAATCCAGGACACAGGGAGGTATCGAAGCCTTCCATCCATGGAACTGGTGGCCCGCTCCTACTATACTGCCTATCAATTAGTTTATTTTGAAAAACGCCACGGCTTGTTGAAGTTGTTCGGCCTGACCGTTCAGTTCCTCCGCGGTTGCGGCCAGTTCCTCGGAAGCTGCGGCATTTTGTTGGGTAGCATTATCCAGTTGCCGCATGGCTTCATTGATTTGACTGATTCCGCTGGACTGTTCAGAGGATGCTGCGGTGATTTCCTTTACTAAATCAGACGTTTTAACGATACTTGGCACCACGTTATTAATCATCGCACCTGCATTTTCTGCAATCGATACGCTGTTGATGGCTAGCTCACTGATATCCTGGGCGGTGATTCGGCTACTTTCAGCCAGTTTTCTGACTTCTGCGGCAACGACAGCAAAACCCTTACCGTGCTCACCGGCTGACGCTGCTTCAATCGCAGCATTCAGAGACAGCAGATTGGTTTTATAGGCAATATCCTCGATCTGGCCAATTTTTTTGGCAATATTTTTCATCGCACTCACCGTATCATTGACCGCCTCACCTCCTTGTTTTGCCTCGCCCGCAGATTGGCTGGATATTTTTTCGGTTGCCATGGCATTTTCGGTGTTCTGCTGAACCGAAGACTGCAACTGTTCAATGGAGGCTGATGTTTCCTCTACGCTGGCCGCTTGTTCGGTAGCCGCCTGACTCATTCCTTGTGCGGTAGCGCTAACTTGTTGTGATGCGCTGGATAGATTATCGGAACCAGATCGCACTTCGGCGACAACTCGGCTGAGTTGGTCGCGCATGTTCCTAAGTGATTCGCCTAACTGACCCACTTCATCCTGGCGCTGAATATCGATTTCTACACTTAAATCGCCTTTAGCCACTCGTCCGACTATGCCCACTATTGTGTTTAACGGTCCGGTAATCTGCTTGGATATCCATAATGAGATCAATAAGCCCAGAAAGGCTATTACGGATACACCTATCATCAGGCCGATGAATTGCTCATTCATTTGATTGGCCTTTTCCATTTCCGCTTTGGCGACATCCTGCTGCAAGTGCAGTAATAGCCTTTCATTGTCGGTAGCGGTTTTAAACAGCGGAATCGCTGTTTTTACCATATGCAGCGCCGCTGCTTCAAAATCTTCTTTTTCAAGTAAATGCAGAGCTTCCAATAAACCTTTCTTAACAAAAGCTTCACGGGACACCGTGAATTCCGTAGCTAATCGCTTTTCTTCCGATGTCATCTCTGTAGCCATATAGGTTTGCCAGATTGCGCTGATTTTTTCAATATTGTCTTTTACACTTTGAATATGACGATCGACATGATGGGTTGCCTCATGTGCTTTCGAAACCGGCACTACCGGATCATGCTGAATAGCCAACAGTACTTCTCGGGTGTTGGCATTCATCAAATCCATGATTTCCCCCAGTTGAAGTGACGGAACCAATCGATCAGTGTAAACGGTTTGCAGCGATGCCCGCATGGCATTGTAGCCATAAAGGGCAACGCTACCTGTCAACACAATCAATAGCATCAGAAGACCTGTAGACAGCATTATTTTGCGGGCAATTTTTAAATTACTAAACCAATTCATTGCAGATTCCTTTTGTACTTTTTATGAGAGGTATGCAAATAAACCAAGTATAGGTGGCAACATCAATTGCTGTGATTTGGATTTTTTAATCTGTTAATTAATTTTAAACACTCAACACAATCGGATCCGGGTCCTTGTAATAGCTGGATACTAGGCTAGGCTCTCAGTTGTTAGAGAGGATGGACTAAGATGAACTCGACTATTCCGTTAATTACTTGTCACCACGATGAACGCCTGTTGTCGGCAAATGACTATTTCTCATTGTTACAGATGAATAATATTTTTTATCTGCAGGATTCCCTGTCGGATATGGATTTGTTAGACCTGTTGGTATTTCAGGTGACCAAGCATCCGGAGAGTCTGCTTACTCATGTGCAAAGAATTTATTATTGTTTTCAACATCAGCTGAGTGAACCGCTTTATGCTGCATTAGCCGATCTTTTGGTCGTTTTGAACGGACGGGGTAAAGCCTTGGGATTAAGAATGGTAATGGGCGCAAAAAACAGAATCAACCCAAACCTTCTCGCCTTGCTGGTTGAATCTATCAACAGACCCGAAGAGCAACAAACGTTAATACCCGGCAATCGTTATTCCGTTTTAAGCAAAGGCTTTACGGGTGTGAACCACCTTGTTGATCCGGTTCAATTTTTTCCTCAAACTGATTACGACCCGCTTCTATTGGCAAGAGATTGTATTGAATACAGTCAATTGGACGAGGCTCAAAAGCTACTCGAAACAGCAATCGTCGAATATCCGAATCGGCTGGAATTACATCAGGAATTAGTGGCGCTTTACCGCTCTACCCGCAACGTTGAACGCTTCAATCAAATGAATAGCACGCTCATCGCATCAAATATCACTCTTCCCGAGTGTTGGCAGCAACTTGATGTTTACTTTAAAGATTTAAACGCCCATGGATAATCAAAAAACACCGCTGAAAGTCTCTCTGCATGCGATGGATGAGCGCACAGTGAAGATGATGATTCTCTATTTACAAGGGCCTTGCAAGGGCGCCGCGATAGTCGTTAATGAAGGGTCAGCCGACGTTGATATCGTTGATGCCGACACGATAAACGGCAAAAAAATAGTGGATGAACGTTTGGCAAAATCCTTGCGTCGGCCGGTCATTGCTCTCTCCATAAAGGATATCGGATTGGATGATGTTATTTTTGTTAAAAAACCGGTGAAAACAGAGGAGATGATTGCTGCGTTGGGCAAAGCCAAAAAGGCCTTGATTAACCCGGCAGGCTTGGCAAATGCTCATCTAAAAAGTGCCAAATCAGCTGAGCAGGTTGATGTAAAGGAAGGTGGTGAAAGTACGGAAAAATCAGAGCTTAAAAAATATACCCTCGATTCCAGCCAAAACAAAAGTTCCAAGCACCAAACCGCTGTGCAAATGACCGAGGCGTCATTCAATACATACATTGGTAGTGTGCCCGGCTTGGATGTCAATGACCCGGCGCAATTTTCAATGGCCACTTACAACCCGGATGAATATTTCCAGGGCGGCATTTTATCGGCGGTTAAAACCGGTATCGAAAAACAGGAGATGTTGGCATTTGATTTCGGTTGGAAACCACTTATTCTGTTGCCTAAAACCCATGAAATTTGGGTCGATGCAGACGAAAAGCAAATCAGAGCCTTTGCCGGTCTAAAGCAAAAAGAAGCACATCATGCCAATTTTTCATTCAAGCCTTATACCGCTGATCCGGACGCTTTAACGCTGGCGCCGGAAAAACTGCACAGCATTGACGCTTTCGTCTGGAAATTGGCCTGCTGGGCATCGAAAGGCCGCTATCCAGCGGCACTTAATATTGATTACCCCGTTTATCTCAAACATTGGCCTAATTTTACCCGGTTATTGGTAACGCCTCATGCGTTGCGAATAGCCGCTCTTTTGATCCGCGAGCCCAGAACACTGGCTAATGTGGCGGAAACGCTCAATATCAAACCTCAATTTGTTTTTGTGTTTATCAGTGCCGCCCATGCCGCAGGACTGGTCGGACTCGCGACAAGACAGGCTGATATGCTTTTTCAGCCTTCCGAGATTCAGCCCTCGCAAAAACAGGGCCTTTTACGCCGCATCATCAATAAGTTACGAGGCACTAATGTGTAAGGGAATGTATTTATCATGAGCCAGTTCAAAATTCTTTTTACCGGGCCTGTTGGCGCAGGCAAAACAACCGCAATCAATTCCATCAGTGATGTGCCGCCAATAAAAACGGATGCTGCCGCCAGCGACATGACCAAGGCCAGAAAGCCGTCGACTACCGTCGCCATGGATTACGGCCTTATCCATCTGGCAGGGGGCGAAAAAATTCATTTGTATGGTACGCCCGGCCAGGAACGCTTTGATTTTATGTGGGATATTTTGGTCACCGGCGGTATCGGACTTATTTTGCTGCTGGATAACACACGCAGCGATCCTTTTCAGGATATGAAGTTCTTTCTGGACGCCTTTGACAAGTTTATCGGCGAAACCGGTGTAGCAATAGGCGTTACCCAAATGGATATCAGCGCGACTCCAACAATTGACGATTACCATCTGCAACTTAAAGTGCTGGGTATCACGCCGCCGGTTTTTGCGGTCGATGCCCGAGTAAAAAACGATGTTTCTCTTTTGGTGCAATCGTTGCTGTTTACGCTGGATCCCGGATTAGAGGAAGAATAATGAATCAGTACACGCTGAATCAGGGGCTTTATCTTTATCCCACACCTGCCGGTGCCTACGCTGCTGTATCGACAACAGAAGCTGATCGGGCACGGCAATTTCTTAGAAATTTGCTGTTACAGCGGCAGACTCCGGAATTAACAGATGAAATACTGTCACGCCTGATGGAGTTGGACGATGAGGCAAAATGTCTGGATCTGCTTTATCACTGTCAAAAACTTGGCTGGGTACAAGGACTAAAAGAGCCGCTGACTTACCCCGATGGAGCTTTGGAAGAAATTTTGCCGGATTTTCTCGGGCCGCTTTCAGAAAAAGGCAAAGTGTTACTCGCCGATCAACAGGGATTTTATCTCGCAACTCAGGGTTTTCCGCATGAAGTCGCTGAAGAACTGTCCGCATTAAGTGCGGAAATTGCGACGGTACACGAACGCCGGTCAGGCCTTTTATTGAACAATATGGGACTGGGCAGTCATGCCTGGTCAGTGGTTGATTCGTTTGGCAACAGTCAGGTCGGTTTTTGGCCTTTATTTATCGGTAAAAACCGTTTTGTTGTGGCTGTTTCCGGGATTCCGCATTTTAACCAGCCTGAATTTGTGTCGTTAGTGTGGGCGTTAACCATTCGTTACGCGGCTTAACAGACAATTTTAATTTAACGATTTTGAGGAAAAACATTATGCGAGCAGATATGTTGACATCTGTTTTAACAGATTTAAACGGGACATCGGGCGATATAGAAGCTTCCGGTGTCATTTCAACCGATGGCTTGATGATCGCTTCGGTATTACCGGCAGGGATGGACGAAGACAGAGTGGGTGCAATGAGCGCAGCCATGTTGTCCCTAGGTGACAGAACCGCGCAGGAATTGGCCAGAGGCACATTGGAACAAGTCTTAATTAAAGGTACTAAAGGTTATGTATTGATGACCTATGCCGGCGAAGAGGCTGTTTTAACCGTTCTTGCCAAACCTAATGCCAAATTGGGGCTGATTTTTCTTGATGTAAAAAGGGCTGCGAGCAGCATTGCCGAATTATTGTAAGCATGATCCGGTGTTTTTTATAAACACTGAATTGATCTTGAATGGCACTGCTGAAAACGACACAGGAGATTATTTCCATGATTAACGATATGAAGCCCGAAGATATCATTGGTGATTACAAGGAAGTCATGCTCGATTTATACGGCGGCATCAAAAGGTTGTGTTTGTATTCAGAGGTGGAGACGCCCTATCCTGACGGTAAACTGATTGTTTCGACTACCGACACCAATGGCATAATCACGCACGTCAATCAGTCTTTTGTTGAAATGTCAGGCTATACGGAAGAGGAGTTGATCAATGCGCCGCATTCAATTTTAAGGCACCCCGATATGCCCGCAGCTGCGTTTAAAGATTTATGGGACACGGTATTAAGAGGCGAAAAGTGGCAGGGGTTTGTAAAAAACCTGCGTAAAGACGGCGGTTACTATTGGGTTAAGGCAACGGTCATTCCCAATATTCGAAAAGGGCAAATTGTAGGTTATACCTCGGTACGGCGAAAACCCTCACGCTCAAAAGTGGAAGAATGTATCAAACTTTACCCTACTCTGATGTAACACATGGAGCGCCCTTATGACTTATAGGCTTACGGTTAGTCCTGATTTTACCCCTGATCATCTTCCTGGCTGGTACATCTTTAACACCTGGTTGCAGAAACAGCTGGGAGAGGGCATCCATCTTGAAATGTACAACAGTTTTCAGGCGCAACACGAGGCGATTGCCAAAGATCAGATTGACCTGATCTATGCCAATCCATTTGATGCAGCGATGCTGGTGCGGGAAAAGGGCTTTCTGCCGCTGGTCAAAGCCCATGGCTTATCCGACGAAGCCATTATTGCCGTCAATGCCGAAAGTCCTGCTAAGGATGTAACCGATTTGGCGCCAGGTACGAGAATAGCGGCCACCGAAGACCCGGATGTACGATTAATGGGCATGATTATGCTGGAGCCCGCAGATTTGAATAGCAGCAATATCGACTTACACAGTTGCGACACCTATGTTTTAGTTGCCAAACAATTATTGAGAGGCGAAGCGGATGCCGGTATTTTTTTAGCGGAAGCGTTTGACGATTTGTCCGGAATGATCAAAAAACAGCTTAAAGTGCTGGTTCACAGTCAAATAGGCGTGATTCAACATGTTTTGATGGTTGGCCCCCGACTGACTGATCGCCGTGACGAACTTCGGCATTTACTGTTAGCCATGCCTTCCGATGAAAAAGGACAGGACGTATTAAAAAATTTGGGCTTTGATTTATTAATCAACGTAGAAGACGAAGAGATGGAATTTATGATCGATTTAATGGACACGCTGAATACGTAATATCAACAACATGCGTTATCTGCAAACTGCCGAAGCAAAACCGATTTTGTTGTTTGTCTAGTTCCCAAGCTCGAGCGTGGGAACTAGACAAGCATCACTTTTTTATATTCTGCGCACAGTAAAAGTCTATGCCGCTGCGCTGTCCGCTGTTAAACTGCTTCATAGAATATCAACAAACGGCAACAGCAATGACACAAGACGCTAAAACTTATTATGAGAAAAACCAGAGCTTTAATCCTATCGTCAGGTGGCTTCATAGCATACGATACAAATATTTGATCGAACTATTCGACCAAATACAAAGCGAGAACCTAACCAAAACAATCAAAGTGGTGGACATTGGGTGTGCTCATGCAAAGACTTTCGGTTTGTTGAACGAACGATACAAAATATCATATGTCGGTATCGAACTTGACAGAACATTTGCCGAAACAGCAGCAAAGCGATACGGACAACAACCAAACTTTAGAGTAATAAACGACACGATTGAAAATCACTATTCGGAGCTCGAGAACATCGATTTCATTATTTCGCTCGAAACTCTAGAGCACATACCCGAACATATTGTCGTTCGATTGATAGAAAAAATCGCAGATTGTAATCCAAAGTGTTTTATATGCTCAGTTCCAAACGAAGTCGGTCCCATTGTTTGGATTAAAAATATAGGCTCAGTGCTTATGGGCTATATGCGACATACGGAATACAAATGGCGAGAGACTTTTTACGCTGGCATCTACGAGCTTGACAAAGTTGAGACACATGGCACAGGGCACAAAGGATTCGACTGGCGCTGGCTTGCTCAAACTATTCGACATAATCGAAAGATCACTAGGACTTTGTCCAGTCCGTTTCGTTGGCTTCCTAAAACACTCTCAGTCTCAGTTATTTTCATCTCATCCCGATCTGAATAAACCAACTCAACTTCAGCCCTAAAAACTGACGGTCGACGATCGATTTGTCTCGTTCCCAAGCTACAGCTTGGGAATGCCTACCTTCAAGCTCTGCTTGGTATTTTAATTGAGCAAAACGATAGGCAACAAAGCGTCTTTGCCTGCATAAGCCCGCGCACTTGAATAGCGCCAATCTTCTGGCAAGTCCACATAACCACGTTTGACAGGATTGTTATGAATATAGGCTAAGCGTTGCATCAGCATCGTGTCATTCTTCATTTCTTCCGGATGTGACCCTTCTTGCCAGAATTGATAGTGGCTTTCGGTTTTGTGCTTGCGTTTGTAATACGCAAAATAGCTAAGCAACGTTGTTGCCTTGCGTTGTTCTAATAAATCGAGAATCTGTCTGGCAGTAAATGATTTGAATTGTTGGATGCGTTTGCTGTGCTGGCTTCCGCTCGCAATAAAATGCAAGTGATTTTCCAGGATAACATAGGCATGAAGTCTGAAATCGGTGTTTTCCTGCAACCAAATGAAACTATCGAACAATAGTTGCACACTTTCCGGGCGTGTGAAAACGGGTTGCCAGCCAGCAACCGTTAAGGTGTGGAAGTAAGGATAGGCTTCGTTCAGAATTTTATAGCGGCTACGTCCCATAGATTTAATTTGCCCAGAAGCAGATGTTCGTCAAGCAGAGCTTGAGGTTAGGCATTCCCAAGCTGGAGCTTGGGAACGAGATAAGTGATTTTCCAAGATAACATAGGCATGAAGTCTGAAAATCGGTGTTTTCCTGCAACCAAATGAAACTGTCGAACAATAGTTGCACACTTTCCGGGCGTGTGAAAACGGGTTGCCAGCCAGCAACCGTTAAGGTGTGGAAGTAAGGATAGGCTTCGTTCAGAATTTTATAGCGGCTACGTCCCATAGATTTAATTTGCCCAGAAGCCGATGTTCGTCAAGCAGAGCTTGAGGTTAGGTATTCCCAAGCTGGAGCTTGGGAACGAGATAAATGTAGATTAAACCGTTTAGAAAATCTGGAATTGATGATCATTCTTGACCATGAATTGAAAAAGTAGTGTGTTAAACTGATCTGTGTAATAACTTGTTAGGAAATAAAAGTCAGGTCATGAATGATTCTCCAAAAGCGGCTCGTAATTACTGGAAGTATGCTTTCTGCGTGTTATTTTTCGTGAGCTTTGGTGTTTTTGCTCTTGGAATTAAATGTTGGGGTGATGCAACTGCTCGCGCTATCAGTAATTTTTATGGAGAAAAGGAATACAAACGACTGAAATATGACTTCGATGCCATTGCTAAATTATTTATCGCTTTTCAGTCTACAATGTCGCCTGAAATGTTAATCAGTGAGGCAAAAAGGCAGGGGTTTGGAACCATAACTGAGAAGAAAAATGGTCTTAATCGCATACAAGTTGGTTCTGCCCTGTTCGCTTTTAATCAGGATGGCAAACTAATGTGGTTAAAACGATACGACGAAGCGCGTTAGGAAGAAAATGGGGTCACACATTAGCGTGCCGTAGTCAATAAGCCAAAGCAATTCCTCAAGCCTATTTTGTCTATTTTTCGAATTGTCTTATTCCCAAGCTGGAGCTTGGGAATAAGATGAGCTACTCCGGCAACATGCTGCGGCTCGTGCCATGAGCGAGGTAGGATGCGGTGAGGAACGAACCGCATCGAGCGAGAGTCCTGAAAGTATGACCTTAATCTGACCACGATTATTTTGGAAAGCTTTTACCAAGCTAAATTTCAAGGTTTCACCTGAAGCCTCATTAAAACAGTGCCTTGATGGTTTGTTTACCCTTTTTTGTTCCGGCTTATACGGGTTAAGTAAAGCTATGTTCGCGTTAGTAGTTGAAAGTAAATCAACACCGTCATTCCGGCATGGATTGCTGGAATGTAGGTCGCAAGGATGTGAAAGTCCAGCGCCATCCATGGCTTCTGGACCCCGGCAATCCCTGCCGGGGCGACGCCTTCTATTAAAGCGAACATAGCCTTAAGTTAATCGCACTTAATATCAACAACCTTGTTTAGTTAGAGGCAAAAATCGAGTAGAGTAACTGTTGAGTTGAACTGTTATGGTTTGAGGATTGGAACATGACCAGCGCCATTGAGAAGGAAAAACAACGCATACGAAAAGTGACCCAACTGCTCTATAAGGGTGCAAAACGGGTCCGTATTCTTCGCTCTATTGACTGGCCTGCTTCGGTCAAACAAGGCTTTTTTGCAAAAGGCGCCAAGGAACTGCCGGAAATTAGCTACCCCGGCTTCGATGCGAAGCCCACTATCGATATCATTCGAGAAGCACGCCGAATGATTATTCCGATTTCTACGATCGACTTATGGCTGGAACGGCAATCGATCAGCATAGAAACTGGCGCACGCATGTTGGCCGGCACCGGTACCCCGGTATTTTTTGAGTATTCACGTCAGGTCTACGGCGAACCAACCGACCCGTTGCGCTTCATTCCAGCCAGCCCGCTGGATCTCGCGCAGAGCGTTCAAGACGTAATTGATAAACTGGCCCGCATTGACTTGGGCGTTGCTCCATCCGCCCATCTTACCGCCGAGGACGTAGCCAAGGAAATCAAGGCTGCGGCAGGCCAGCATTTCGGTGAAGATGCGCCCAAGGTGATACTGGTCGATTCCCTGTCCGCCAACGCCCTGGCTACTGCGGACAGGATTCGTATTCGGCGCGATGCCCGCTTCACTGATAGGGATGCTGCTCAGTTGTTGAACCACGAGGCGTACATCCATGTCGCGACATCGCTGAATGGCCGTTTTCAGACCGACCTGCCGATTCTCGGCGCCGGGCATCCCAGCACCACCCGCACTCAGGAGGGTCTTGCGGTCTTCGCAGAAATCACCAGCGGCACCATGGAACTTGATCGTCTGCGCCGGCTCGCAGACCGTGTGTTTGCTATCCAGATGGCCATCGAAGGTGCGGATTTTCTGGACGTGTATGGCTATTTTCTTGAACGCACCGGTAATCCCGATCAATCTTTCGAAAATGCCCGGCGCGTTTTCCGGGGCGGCGTGATCACTGGCGGGGCGCCCTTCACGAAGGATGTGGTTTATCTCTTCGGCTTGTTGTTGGTGAGCAGCGTGATCCGTGCGATTTTCTCTGCAGGACGATCCGATTGCTTGCGTCTGTTATTCTGTGGAAAACTGGAAGCTCAAGACATTCCAGCGCTGTGCGAGTTGGCCGCTATGGGTCTCTGCAAGCCTGCACGCTACCTGCCGCCATGGGCGAGTGACTTGCGTTCATTACTGGCTTCACTCACGTATTCCACGTTCATGAGCAAAATCGATCATGCGCCTATGACGGCTGTGGTCGAGAAAATCCTGGAAAACGCGCCCATTGTCGAGTTCCCGGTCGAAAGTAACAATCCACGTGCTTAGTGCAGTAGTATGCGGTGAGGTAAGAACCGCATCTGTCGCGATTGATGCGGTTCCTATTGTCACCACATCCTACGTCCCATAGATTTCATTTGCTCAGAAACTGATGTCCGTCAAGCAGAGCTTGAGGTTAGGCGTTCCCAAGCTGGAGCTTGGGAACCAGATATCAAAAGAGTGACTGTGCTTTTTGCAGTTTCTGCCGATAACATAACCGGTTTGATTAACGCTAAAAAGGAGCTTGCCATGCTAGATTCTGTTTCTTCCATTACGTCACTTGCAACACAAATGTCAGTACAAAAAACGGGGCAGCAAGTTCAGCTTGCTGTGCTGAATAAAGCGCAAGATATGCAAGAGCAACAAGGGGAGGCGGTTTTGCAATTATTGGAATCGGCTTCAATACCTGCTCAAAGTATCGATGTGCATGCTTGAATAGACCTGCGCAATACTTTATTTGTTGGGTAATCGCAAATCCTACGGCCCATAGCTTTATTTTGCTCAGAAACATAGGCATTCCCAAGCCGGAGCTTGGGAATGAGATGGTCTGGATCGAGATATTCGAATTTCCGCTGATCTCGTTAGCTGTTTATTCGGCCAAACAGCTAGTCCTGCCCTGTCAACAATTCTTCTTTTCTGCCCAGCTGTTCAATGATGCCGTCCAGTTGATCCAGGCTGGAATAGGAAATGACCAGTTTGCCGGAGCCGTTTTTCTTTTGGTTAATGGCAACCTGAGCCCCTAGTTTGGCCGTCAAGTCGTCTTGTAAGTTGAGAATATCGCGATCGGGTGTTTGAGCGGATTTTTTCTCGGTGGCATTTTGAATGTCTTTTACCAGGCGCTCTGCAGCTCTGACACTCAAACCCTGGCGGGCAATTTTATGTGCGGCGGCCACCTGTTCTGCGCCATCCAATGCAAGCAAGGCTCTGGCATGGCCCATTTCCAGGGCTTTACTGCTCAAAAGCTTTTTGACTTCCGGGTGTAAATCCATCAGGCGCAATAAATTGGTGATGGTGGTTCTCGATTTACCGACCGCATCGCCTATCTGCTGGTGAGTAAGCGAAAACTCGTCCAGCAGTCTTTTAAGCGCTTCCGATTCTTCCAGAGGGTTTAAATCCTCTCTCTGGATATTTTCAATCAAGGCGATGGCCATAGCGGACCGGTCGTCAATCTCTCTGACAATGACCGGAATATCCTGCAAACCGGCTATTTGCGCGGCGCGCCAGCGGCGTTCTCCGGCGACGATTTCGTATTGATTTTCACCCGTTTTGCGCAAAACTACCGGCTGTATTACGCCTTGGGATTTGATTGAATCGGCCAGTTCCTGCAGTTTTTCCGGATCAATGTCTTTTCTGGGTTGATATTTTCCGCGCCGCAACCATTCAATCGGTAACGACTGGATGGCGTTTGATTTTTCCTGAGAGGCAGTATGATTGGATGCAGGCATTTCACCCAATAACGCATCCAAACCCCGGCCAAGACCGCGTTTTTTAATCATAGTCTCTTATTCTTCCTTCTCTTTTCGAATGAGTTCGCCTGCCAGTGCAATATAAGCGACGGCGCCGCGTGATGCTTTGTCATACATAATGACCGGTAATCCATGGCTTGGCGCTTCCGCCAAACGAATATTCCGTGGAATACAGGTGCGGAACACTTTATCTTTGAAATATTCCAGCAATTGATCCGACACATCTTTGGTCAGACGGCTGCGATTGTCAAACATTGTTCTCAGTATGCCTTCCAGGTGTAAACCGGGATTGACGGTCTGAATGTTTCTGAGTGTCGACATCAGTGCCGATAAGCCTTCCAGAGAATAATATTCGCATTGCATGGGAATGAGCACGCTGTGAGCCGCCACCATGGCATTTAGCGTCAACATATTCAAGGCTGGCGGGCAATCAATCAGTATGTAGTCAAACTGATCTTTGATGGGCTCCAGTGCTTCGGCAAGCCGTCTTTCGCGGTTTTCAGCGCTCATTAACTGAACTTCGGCTGCCGTCAGATCGGAATTGCCGGGGATGATTGAAAAACCGCATTGCTTTTGTTCAATGATGGTTTCGCTTGCGGGTATTTTGTCCAATAACAAATTGCAGCTGGAATATGCCACATGTTCTTTGTCGACGCCGCAGCCCATAGCGGCATTGCCTTGCGGATCTATATCAACCAGCAGGACTTTTCGTTGTGCCATGGCCAGCGCGGCAGCCAAATTGACGCTGGTGGTTGTTTTTCCGACCCCGCCTTTTTGATTTGTGATAGCAATTATTTTTCCCACTAGAGGACCTCTGCAAGTGTGGCCGTTTCAATTTGAACCAGGCACCGTTCGGCCGCAAGCCCGGGTACTACCAGCGGTATTACCTTTGTCTTGGCTTTGACGGCGGCCAGTTCCTGTTCAGGATGCTGGCCTTTCATGGCCAACAAGACCCCATCATCAGCCAATAAATGAGCAGTCAATGAAATCATTTCGGATAAGTGTGTAAACGCGCGTGTAATGACGCAATCAAACCTTTTTTCAGGCTGATAGTCTTCGACCCGGCTATGGTGGATAGAAACATTTTTTAGCTTAAGCTCCAGTATCGCCTGTTGCACGAAACGGGTTTTCTTGGCGTTGCTATCCAATAACGTAAAATGGTATTCAGGCAAACAAATGGCCAAGGGCAGTCCCGGTAACCCCGCCCCTGTCCCGCAATCTATGATGCGTGTGCCTTTGACATAAGGAAGGATGGACAGGCTATCGAGCAGATGCAAGGTGACCATTTCATCCTTGTTTCTGATGGAGGTCAGATTATAGGCCTTATTCCATTTTTCTATCAGTCGAATAAATGCTAACAACAGATCGATTTGCTGTTCGCTGATTGACAAACCCAGTTGATCCAGGCCTGAAACAAGGTTTTTTCGACAAGACTCCATCAGGCGCTTTTCTTTTTGAGATGGACTAACAATAACGAGATCGCTGCCGGGGTGATGCCGGGAATGCGAGAAGCCTGGCCTAGCGTTTCCGGTTGTTGCCGGTGCAGTTTTTCGCTGACTTCGTTGGACAGTCCGGAGACGCCTTTATAATCCAGGCTTTTGGGTAGCTGTAAATGATCGTAACGCCGGGTCCGGTTGATTTCAGTTTGTTGTCTGTCGATATACCCGGCATATTTGGTTTTGATGGCAACCTGTTCCGAGACTTGCTCATCAATTTCACCCAGATCAAGGAAGCTCAGTAATTGCTGGATTTCAACTTCAGGCCGCCGCAGCAAGTCCATCAGATTGGCTTCGCGCAGTAACGGCTTATTCCAGAAAGCTTCCGCTTGACGACCTGCTTCCGTGTCCGGCCTGATCCATTTTTTGGACAGTTCAATCTGCAGCGTGTCAATAGCTTGCCGTTTGGTTTCGAATGCAATCCAGCGTTCATCATCTACCAAACCTAATTCGCGGCCTTTATCCGTCAGCCTGATGTCAGCATTGTCTTCTCTCAGTAACAGGCGGTATTCGGCGCGGCTGGTAAACATCCGGTAGGGCTCTTGCGTGCCGCGCGTAATCAGATCATCGATCATTACGCCCATGTAAGCTTCATCGCGTGCGGGGCACCAGGCTTCCAGATCTTTGGTTAAGCGTGCCGCGTTCAAACCAGCGATCAAGCCTTGGGCCGCCGCTTCTTCGTAGCCGGTGGTACCATTGATTTGGCCGGCAAAAAACAAACCCTCCAGATGTTTGGTTTCGAGTGAGCTTTTCAGATCTCTTGGATCAAAAAAGTCATATTCAATGGCATAACCCGGACGAATGATTTCGGCATTTTCAAAACCGATCATGGAGCGAACCAGCGCATATTGAACATCAAAAGGCAAACTTGTCGAGATGCCATTCGGATAGACTTCGTTGGTATTAAGCCCTTCCGGCTCGACGAAAATCTGATGCGAATCACGATCGGCAAAACGGACGACCTTGTCTTCTATGGAAGGACAATAACGGGGACCAATGCCCTCGATAATGCCGCTGTACATGGGCGAACGATCCAGGCCCGAGCGGATGATGTCGTGTGTCTGGTTATTTGTCCGGGTGATGTAGCAGGGAATTTGAGCGGGGTGTTGATCGCGTCTGCCCAGGAAAGAAAACACCGGGACAGGATCGTCGCCGTGTTGCTTTTCGAGTTTGCTGTAATCAATGGTCAGTCCGTCGATGCGCGGAGGGGTGCCTGTTTTCAGGCGATCGACACGAAACGGCAGTTCCCGCAGGCGTTCTGACAGTGCAATGGATGCAGCATCACCGGCACGGCCCCCGGCATAGTTTTGCAAGCCGATATGAATTTTTCCGCCTAAAAATGTACCGGCTGTCAAAACGACGGCTCCGGCATGAAAACTGAGCCCCATTTGGGTGATCACGCCGACCACGCGTTTGTTTTCGACAATCAGATCAGCAACGGTTTGTTGAAACAACGCCAGATTTGGTTGATTTTCCAGTGCTTTCCGTATCGCAAGTCGGTAAAGGTTTCGGTCTGCCTGGGCTCGCGTGGCTCTGACGGCAGGGCCCTTGCTGGCATTGAGGATACGGAATTGAATGCCCGACTCATCGATGGCGCGGGCCATGATGCCGCCTAACGCATCTATTTCCTTGACCAAATGCCCCTTACCTATACCGCCTATGGCTGGATTACAACTCATTTGTCCCAACGTTTCGAGATTTTGAGTCAACAATAACGTTTGGGCGCCGGTTCGCGCAGCAGCCAGAGCGGCTTCTGTTCCGGCATGTCCGCCACCTATCACAATTACATCGAATTTTTTATTGAATTTCACAAGCGTCTTACGGTCAGATAAAATGTTATTTTAATTTGTAACGACTGGTTATCCAAGAAATCCTTTAACTATCAGGAGTATCCCCCGATGAAAAAATGCAAGAAAATCCCGCCAGCTGACAAAGAGGTGGTTTTGAACTTAGTCGCCAAACATGCGCGAACCTTTAATAAAGCCCATGTCTTTCAGGATAAAACCAAATACAGCCGCAAAGCCAAATATAAAAATCAGGAGCCTTTACCCATAGCAAACGATGCTATCGGTAAAGGCTTCTTGCCTTGGGTGCAAGCATAATCACACAGGTTTATTCTTCGGATTTTTCAGCACAACTAACGCATAAACGGGCAAATGGCACTATTTTCAGGCGCTCTTTAGCGATGGGTTTTCCGCAAGTCTCGCAGTTTCCATAGTGTCCCTGTTCAAGCTTTGCTATTGCGCGTTTGACCTGATCAATTTCAGCGCGGGTTGAATTACCCCTTTAATCTAAAACTTCATCGTTTTCAACCTGTATCGCTTGTTCTTCTGAATCTTTGGCTAAAGGTTCCTCTGTATGTTTAACGTCATCGGTAATTTTTGCCAAACGATCATCAAGTTCTTCCAGCATATCGATTAAAGTTGAGCGAATATCGTCGGATTCTGTCACTGGGGCACCTTTTAACGCTTGTTATTTAGTAACTATTCAGTGGAGCAACAAAACGAAGGTCATACTCCGTATAGGTTGCGGTTGGCGCTAGCCAACCCAACATTGCAATGTCATGGCGTTACTTGTTGGGTTGCGAAAAGCATGCAACCCAACCTGAATAATTACGTCATTTAAATCCATCTTTCTGGCAGCCGCTATTAGGGCTGCCGATTTAAGTTCCTGGCCAAAGAGGATACCACAGGCTTAACGAGTAAGTGAGTTTCGATTTTAAAACTAATCCTGCAGAAAAAAGACAAACAAGGCTCAGAAATAAGCGGTTTTTGTTCATCCTGCTATAGTCAATAACTAAAATTAAATCCTAACTGAACGGTGGTGCTGCGATCTGTTTTGCAGCACAGAACCGTATCGTGGACCCGTGAATTTATGCATACGCTCATTAATCAATTACTATCCCGTGCCGATCAGATCATTCTCGGCAAGTCTCTTCAGGTTCGTTTGGCTGTTTGCTGTCTGTTCTGCAAAGGGCATCTGCTGATTGAGGATATACCGGGAGTAGGCAAAACCACTTTGGCTCATACGCTGGCAATTTTGATGGGTATGAATTATCAACGCATACAATTTACCAGTGATTTGCTGCCTTCCGATATTATTGGCGCGTCTATTTTTGATGTCGATAATCACACGTTCAAGTTTCATCCGGGCCCCATTTTTAACCAGATGGTGCTGGCCGATGAAATTAATCGCTCAACGCCCAAATCGCAAAGCGCGCTGTTAGAGGCGATGGAAGAGCAGCAAGTGACCGTCGAAGGCAAGACCTACCCGCTGCCCACACCCTTTTTTGTTATTGCAACGCAAAACCCTTCTCATCAATTAGGCACCTTTCCGTTGCCCGAATCTCAACTGGACCGTTTTTTGATGAGGATAGAACTGGGTTATCCGGACCATCAGGCCGAACGTGAATTACTGAAGGGGCTTTCCCGACGAAGCCTGATTGAAAAGCTGACTGCACACATGTCGGCTGAGCAGCTTTCCGTTATTCAGCAAAAGGTTATTGATGTGCATGTGTCCGATGCCTTGCTGGATTATCTGCAAGGCATCATCGCATACACGCGCATCAGCCCGGATTATGCTGCCGGTCTCTCGCCCAGA
This sequence comes from Methylomicrobium sp., assembly GCA_018333785.1. GTDB lineage: Bacteria > Pseudomonadota > Gammaproteobacteria > Methylococcales > Methylomonadaceae > Methylicorpusculum. The sequence continues at coordinate 30,046 of JAGXSU010000031.1, forward strand.
GCCGGAATTGCCTTGCTTCATGCCGCCAAAGCCTGGGCGTATATGACCAACCGTGACGCCGTTCTGCCTGAAGATGTGCAAGCTGTATTGCCGTCTGTGGCAGGACATAGACTTAAATCCGGCAGTCACGATTCACACGCTATCGTTGCGCCCATTCTTGAAAATGTCCCCGTGTTTTGAATTCGCTCAGTTTAAAAGACCGTTTTCGTTTCAGCCGGTTCTTTCGTGGCGAGAAACCGGTTGATGGGCCGATTGAGCTCAATCAACGGCGAATCTTTATTTTGCCGTCAGCTCCCGGATTCGGTTTTGTCATTCTGATTTTTCTGTTGTTGTTGATCTCATTTGTTTACAACAATAATCTGGCCTATTTGCTGACCTTTTTACTGGCCAGCATTTTTTTTGTCACCATATTGCATAGCTATCAATCACTGTCCGGGCTGGTATTGCAACAAGGACACAGCGCACCGGTGTTTGCAGGAGAAGACGCGGCATTTGAAGTGCTGATTTACAATCAAACTGCAACGGCCAGAACGCAGGTGCAACTGTCGCTGGAAAGTACCCTAAGCCTTGATATGGCGCCCTTCAGCAACAGTCAGGTAAGACTTCAAACCCGGACATCGCAGCGTGGATGGCATTATGCGAACACAATTACCTGTTTCAGTTTTTACCCGCTGGGCTTATTCAGAGCCTGGTCGCCGCTAAGATTTAATTTGAAAACGCTGGTTTATCCCAAGCCTTGGCAATATCCGCTGCCTTTACCCCAAACACTGAGCGGAGCAGCCATTTCAGGTAACACAAAACGAGGTGTTGATGACTTTGCAGGGGTTCAGACCTATTACCCGGGCGCCTCGATAAAAAGTATTCACTGGAAGGCGTTTGCCAAACAACAAGGTTTATTAGTCAAGCAATACAGCGGCACACAAGGTTCTGAGTTATGGCTGGATTACGAAGAAACGTCAGGGTCAGTGGAAGACAGGCTCAGTCAACTTTGCCGGTGGGTTCTGGATGCCGAACAGCAGGGATTGATCTATGGTTTGACCGTCCCTGGAATTCGCCTACCGCCCGATCACGGCAAAACCCATCAGTTAAAATGTCTGGAAGCGCTTGCGCTCTTTTAAAATAAGCCGACTATGGATGTTCTAGCCAACCGCACCCTCTTTGTCTTCTTGCTGACTGCCATCGGTTTGATTGCCTTGCCACACAGCAACCATCTCCCCAGCCCTTTGGTGATTTTTTTCTTCATCATACTGATCTGGCGGTTTATCGGGATTTGGTATCAACGCTGGCTACCTGGGAAAATTTTACTGTATGCGCTTACTTTTACCGGTCTTGCCCTGCTTTATCAGCAACATTTAGGTTGGTTGGGGCGAGACCCCGGCACGAGTCTTTTCATGACGGCGCTGTCGTTAAAACTGATGGAAGTCAAACGCCAGCGTGATATCTATTTAATCGCTTATCTTGCCTTTATTGTTGCCGCTTCGCAGTTTCTTTACGAACAAAGCATGTTCATGGCGGCTTACATCGTTTTTGTCTGCAGTGTGCTGTTGGCCGCAATGGTCATGATCAACAGCCGTCATGCCAATATTAAGGCATCACTAAAGAAGGCGATGACGATTTTGATGCAGGCCTTGCCGTTGACATTGATCATCTTTGTCTTTTTTCCGCGGGTAGAAGCCCCCCGGTGGCTGTTGTTTGAAGACCCGAATAGAGCGATGACTGGCTTGAAAGACAGCATGGAACCAGGCTCTATCAGTGACCTGGGGCTTTCTGATGAACTGGCATTCCGGGTCAAATTTACAGGCACAATTCCGCCGGTTGCTTCGCTTTACTGGCGGGGGCCGGTCTTTTCTTATACGGACGGCAAACGCTGGACGCAAGGACGTCATCAGGGTTCGGGTATGACGCCATCAGTTTCTGAATTTAACGGCGATGTCTACCGTTACACGCTGTTAATGGAGCCGCAAGACAAGCCCTGGGTGTATGCTTTGGATATGCCTTCGGAGTTTTCGGACGAGCTTTTTCAAAATGCTGATTATCAAATGTTGACGCGTAAAGCGCCTGATAAACGCAGTGAATATCAACTGACATCGTCGCTTCTTTATAATACGGGACAATTGCAGGAAGATGAGTGGGTAAAAAATACCCAGATGCCGGGGGCTGCATCACCCAAAATCAGACGCTTGATTGCAGATTTACAAAGCGGCACGCTGTCAACGGAACAATTTGTCGGCAACATCATGCGGCATTTTAGAGAAGAGCGATTCAGCTACACATTGAGACCGCCGTTGATGGAAAATAACCCGGTAGAGACCTTCCTTTTCGAAACACGCACCGGTTTTTGCAGCCATTATGCGGCCGCCTTTGTTTACCTGATGCGTGCGGCTAACGTTCCTGCTCGCGTGGTGACCGGTTATCAAGGCGGCACATTAAATGAAGTTGGAGGATTTTTGGAAATCAGGCAGGCCGATGCGCATGCCTGGGCTGAAGTCTGGATTAAAGGCCGGGGTTGGGTGAGATATGACCCGACTGCAGCCGTTGCCCCGGAACGAATCGATCAAACCAGTTATTTTCAGCAGCAGTTTGGGTATGAACTGGCTCAATTGGTGCCACGCCGCAATTTGCAAGGATCTTTCGAGTGGTTAAAAACAACGCGTGAACTTTGGCGTAGTCTCGATTATTCTTGGCAGCGCTGGGTCATCAACTACCATTCGGCTAATCAATTGAAGTTTTTGGCTTCTTTGGGCATTTCCGGTCTGAACAAAATGATTTACTGGCTGATCGCCGGGATAGCGGTTTTTACGGCGGTATTGAGTGGGTATTTGTTCCGGCAAAGGCAAAAGCCCAAGGATAAAGCGCTGCAACTATACGCCCGTTTCTGTAAAAAAATGGCAGCAACAGGTTTGGTTATCAGAGCCGGTGAGGGACCTCAGGATTATGCCGGACGGATCAAGTCAGTTTCTCCGGAACTTGCCGGGCCTGTGGATAGGATTACCGGTTTGTTTATCCGGTATCGCTACGGAAAAAAGCCCTCCGGTAAGGATCTTAGCTTGCTGAAAGCGGCTATTTCCGAATTACGGATTAAAAAAGGCTATAGTGTAAAGGGGAAAAGCCGGTCTCATTTTTAGTCTATAATTCAAGCCGTTACCTAACCTCATCACAAAGGCATACAAATGTTTGAATGGTTAAATGCTCACATTGCTTACTGGCATTGGATTGTGCTGGGATTAGTTCTTGCCTGCGGTGAAATTTTGTTACCCAGCTTTATTTTACTGTGGTTCGGGCTCAGTGCGGTCGTGGTGGGCGCGTTCTTGTATTTCGTGCCCATGCCGTTATCGGGTCAGTTGCTGCTTTGGGTCATCCTGGCTTTGATCAATGTTTGGGCCTGGTTTAAATGGATATCGCCTAGTTTTAAAACAAAATCATTGTCAGGCATGGCCAAAGAATCAATGATTGGCCAGACCGGCCTGGTTATCGAGTGTAACGGCGTTCATGCAGGCCGCGGAACCTTACGGTTTCCTATCCCTATTCTTGGGAATGACGAGTGGCAATTCATTTGCGAGGACGCTGTGGATCCGGGTAGCCGGGTTATTGTCCGCGAGATTTCAGGTAATACGCTGATTGTCAGCGCATCCAAATCCAATTCAAACACTGTTTAATTGAGGAGCATCAAATGGAAGGTTTATATATTGCGGCAGCATTTGTCGGCTTGGTCGTTATCACCCTTTTCAAGGGTGTTCGTGTCGTTCCCCAGGGATATAAGCATATCGTTCAGCGGCTGGGAAAATACTACTGCACATTGACGCCGGGATTGAATTTTATTGTGCCTTATATCGATTCGGTAACACACAGGATAACCACCAAAGATATCGTGATGGATATTCCTGCTCAGGAAGTTATCACACAGGATAATGCGGTCATTGTGGCTAACGCGATTGCCTATATCAATATCGTTTCGCCGGAAAAAGCGGTCTACGGTGTTGAAGATTATGAATTGGCCATACAAAAGCTGATACAGACTGCACTGCGGGCTATTATCGGAGAAATGGCGCTGGATTCCGCGCTTTCTTCCCGGGACATGATCAAAGAAAAGCTGAAAGCCGGAATTTCCGATGACATTTCCGACTGGGGCATTACACTGAAAACCGTCGAAATTCAGGACATCAACCCTTCAAAAACCATGCAGGCTTCCATGGAAGAACAAAGTGCCGCAGAACGGCAGCGCCGGGCTGCTGTAACACGGGCGGAAGGTGCGAAACAGGCCGCCATTCTGGAAGCAGAAGGCCGTCTTGAGGCGTCGCTTCGAGATGCAAAAGCTAAGGTGGTATTGGCCGAAGCCAGTGCCCGATCAATTGAAAGCGTTACTGCTGCCGTTAAAGACAACGAGTTGCCGGTTACCTTTTTATTGGGTGAAAAATACATTGAAGCCATGCGCCAGCTGGCTGAATCGGATAATGCCAAAACTGTCGTGCTGCCTGCCGATTTGCTGCAGGCAGTCAAAGGCATGATGGATAAGGTTCGATAATCTAATCGCGCGATTTACCTTAAAGGTCGATGCCTTTGAGGTAAGGATATGCGCGGATTCAACTATTACGCAATAATTTGCGTAATTTGGGATATCAAATTGTAGTTAGAGGTAAACCATGCTTAAACAGCTCCTCATAATTTTCTTGCTTTGTAAATTGACAGCATGCACCGGTCTTGGTCTGGGTTTGGACAATCGATGGGTCCAAAATGCTTTTGATGTAGAAAAGGCCAAAATCGAACAAAAAGCTGCATCGGGTGAAATCTCGTGGGTTCAAGCTGCAACAAACACACGTGATCTAGACATGTATTTTGCTGGTAGAACTGACCTTGATACAACATGGAAATACGACCAAGACGATGAGGAATACCATGCGTACTGCATTGCCCTTGCTGAACGTCTGGATCGAAAGCAAATCTCATACGCTGAATTTGATGCTGCGAGACTGCAACGCTTTAATGCCATACAGTATAGGGAGCAGGCACTGTATACTCAACAACAGATAGCAAACACCAGAACACAACAACAGTCATACTCTGGTGGCGGATTCACTTGCTTTAAGGAGCGGGAATGGACTTCTGGATTAAACAAGAATTGCGTTTACAGCTGCTTAGGAAGCGAAACCGTCCAAACCATCGGCTCAACGCAGCTTTGCCCATTGACAATTTCAAAATGAAGTTGTCAATAAAACGCTCCTTTTCAAATGAGTGACGATAGTCCTAACAAATTCGATAGCTGGCTCGATTTGATCGATCTTGACGCAATCGCAGATCCAGATGACAAGATTGCTGAATGTGAATATTTTTTTACTCTGGCATCTACTGAAACCAATGTCCAGCATTTCCGGTGGTTAATTAGTGCTTTCTTTGGCGCTGCGTACAGCTATTTTGAAATTAGGGCCATGTGGGCTTTTCATGGCTTTTCTGACCCCTCGACGGGTGAATCAGTGGAGGATTCAGAAGCCTTGGTGATTTTGCGTCGTTACGTCAATATTATTCAGAATCCTAAAAATCCCAGATTTATAAAAACCAGTGGAAGTCATCCAATAACCATGAAGCTTTACGAATTACGCAAAGGAAACACACATCATTACCCTCTTACAATTAAGAGAACAGGTAAGAATCTCCCGGAAGATTTTTATTTTGGCTACAAAAGAAACAACGGTACACCGGTATTTGCTTTTTGCAAGGAATTGATGTCACTTATCAATAATGTCCAAGCAATGCTTCAATCATAGTATGCTGTATCTGCGTGATATAACTCTAACTCCAACGTTAAGCTCAATCGAGACGATTCTTGACTAGTAGATCGTCCCATTAATTAGTTTACAAATATGCCCTGAATTGTCATGATCCTCATATTTATTCAAATTGAGGGTTATCATGGCACGTAGAAGTGAGCGAGCGGCTCTGGTATTGACTGACGAGCAAAGGTGCAAATTGTCTGAACTGGCAGCCTCGCGTACGGCGCCGGTTCGGGAAGTGGAGCGGGCCGGGGTTCT
>JAGXSU010000032.1 GCA_018333785.1 Methylomicrobium sp.
GAGTGGGCTTAAATGATCGCGTAAAATGAACATGAATGAGGCCGTTTTATTCGTATAATCAGTGGCTTAGAATCCTGTATTATACAATAAAATAGGCCCTTATTCATCAGTAAGTTATTGTTTTTTAAAGAACATCAGGGTGATTCGCAAGTGTATATTAGAGTTAACTAATATTTTTCGAAAATTAGCATTCTCTAATACTTATACTCTCGAAAAACTGGGAAACTTCAGTCAGTTAAAGATCCGCAAACTAAATCAGATCAACTGAGTATCGGGCCAAAAAAAACCTCCCAATGCTTTTTGCAGCAAGGGGAGGCGAAAGATCAAGCAGAGTTTATGAGGAGGAACTGCTTGCAGGTACTACACCAGAAGGTAAAAAACATCTTTTTGATTAAATATTCCCTATTGAGGGTTTTAATCCGTACTATCAAGTTTTTAATTTAGGTTTTATAAATTTAACCTGGATAATACTGGGTAAATCAATTGTTTCTAGTTCGAAATGGCTGCTAAGAAAAAAAACGATTAATAAACGCTTGCTGGCTACTATACAGACATATAATTTGCTTACAATAGCCCAAAAGATAAATGGATTGTTTCTTGTGATTAAATAAACCATAATGTCAATAAATTTTTATGGATTTTGTTAACTTGAAACGGTTTAAGTCTAACTGTTTAAAATTTATGGCTCGCTGAGAAGTATAGTCGCAGTTGCTGGCCACAAAATTAAATCCAGGCCGGACTGATCTTTAAATTTGGGAGTGGAATTTGGATAAGCTAACGAGCATGACTGTTTTCGTAAAAGTAGCAAAAGCAGGAAGTTTTGCGGGTGGTGCTCGTGATCTGGGAATTTCCAGAGCTATGGCGACAAAACATATTATGCAATTGGAAGGCCATTTAGGTACACGCTTATTCAATAGAACTACGCGCAGTTTGAGTTTGACTGAAGTAGGCGGTTCTTATTTGGAGCGTTGCCAGCAGGTGCTTGAGGAGGTCGAAGAAATGGAAGCTGCGGTGACGCATTTGCAGACTGAGCCCCGAGGATTACTTAAAATAAGTGCGCCACAGGTCATTGGTGCAACGCAAATCGCGCCGGCTATCGCTGAGTTTCTTAAATTGCATCCCGATTTATCGGTAGAAATGATTTTACAAGGGAATATAGGTGATCTGATTGATGAAGGCATCGATATGGCAATCCATTTAGGTGGCGTGGAAGATACCAGCATGATTGCCCGGAAACTTGCCAGTTCGCCTTTGGTGATCTGTGGTTCCCCGGCTTATTTTGAAAAACACGGAGAACCAAAATCACCGGAAGATTTGGCCGAGCATAGCTGCCTGATCAATTGGGCGATACCTCCGAGAGACCAATGGCGATTTAAAGGTGCTTATGGCGACTTTATGGTCAAGGTTTCCGGGCGAATCCAGTCGAACGTAGCAGACCCGATTCGGGTTGGTGCAATTGAAGGCCTTGGGTTGGTCATGCTACCCAAATACATTGTTGGCCGAGATATCGAAAAAGGTAAATTAAAACCAGTCCTTGAAGAATATGGATTGGATCCGCTGGAAATTCATGTCATTTACCCCCATCGTAAATATTTATCGGCAAAAGTGCGGCGATTTTTGGACTTTCTTCAAGATTGGCTCCCTCACCGAATAGGTATTGAAGGCAACAGAACGTGGAGTCAATAGCAGTCAAATGGGATAGTGCCTATGCTGAGAGTGAACCTGCTAATACTCAAGCTTGTGCAGTATTGGCCGAAAATAGTTACTTGTTGCCGAGTCAAGGCTTGGCTCTGGATTTGGCGTGCGGGCTGGGCGGAAATGCCTGTTTTCTGGCTGCACAGGGATTGGTTACAGAAGGGTGGGATTGCTCGGGTGTCGCACTGGCTAAATTAAAACAGTATGCCTTGTCAAAAAAGCTTAATGTTTCTGTGCGACAATGTTTTATCGGTGCAGAATGTTTTGTGCCCTCCCGTTTTCATGTCATAGTAGTCTCAAGGTTTCTTGACCGGACTCTGTGTGATGCGATAATAGCGAGCTTAGTGCCGGGAGGTTTGCTCTTTTATCAAACGTTTACTCGTACCAAGGTGAATGAGAAGGGCCCATCGAATCGAGATTTTCTGTTGGAAAATACAGAATTACTCAAGCTTTTTGCGCCATTGGATGTGCTGTATTACCGGGATAATCAGCGTATTGGCGATACTTCACAAGGTCTTAGAAATGAAGCTCAATTTATAGGGCGGAAACAGCTTAAGTCTTTAGATTGAGGCAAAAAACTGTTTGAACAGTCAAGATCAATAAACAGGCATTAACACACAAAGGAATAGCTGAGCTAATGCCTTTAAAAACTCATATTTTAATCAACACAATACTAGAGTACATTTTAAGTGATCCAACAATTAAGAAATATTGCAATCATTGCTCACGTAGACCATGGCAAAACAACCCTGGTAGATAAGTTACTGCAACAATCGGGGACTTTCAAAGACCATGAAAAGGTTTCTGAGCGGATGATGGACTCTAACGATCTTGAGAGAGAGCGCGGAATTACGATTCTGGCGAAAAATACCGCAATTGATTGGGAGGGATATCACATCAATATTGTGGATACCCCGGGCCATGCCGACTTTGGCGGTGAAGTTGAACGAGTGCTCTCAATGGTGGACTCGGTCCTGCTTTTGGTCGATGCAGTGGATGGTCCTATGCCGCAAACGCGTTTTGTGACGCAAAAGGCATTTGCATTGGGATTGAAGCCTATCGTGGTAATCAATAAAATCGATCGCCCCGGCGCTCGCCCCGACTGGGTTGTTGATCAGACCTTTGATTTATTTGATCGTTTGGGCGCAACGGACGAACAATTGGATTTTCCTATTGTTTATGCTTCCGCCTTGAACGGTTATGCAAGTTTGGAATCTACTGCTACCGAAGGCGATATGACGCCCTTATTCCAGACAATTATTGATAAAGTCAGTCCGCCTAATGTTGATTTGGACGGACCTTTTCAAATGCAGGTTTCCAGTCTGGATTACAATTCCTATGTGGGCGTTATCGGGATTGGCCGGATTCAGCGTGGCGCTGTTAAGTCAAATATGTCACTGACATTGATCAATCGCGAGGGCGTGACGCGGAAAGGACGTATTTTGCAAATATTCGGGTTTCACGGTTTGGAACGAGTGGAAGTGCCTGAAGCAAGAGCGGGCGACATTATCGCGTTTACCGGAATTGACAAGCTGGAAATTTCGGAAACCTTGTGCCATCCTGATGCGGTAGAGGCTATGACGCCCCTGTCTGTGGACGAACCTACCGTGACCATGACGTTTCAAGTCAATAATTCACCGTTTGCCGGTAGAGAAGGTAAGTTTGTCACCTCGAGGCAGATTCGCGAGCGCCTGGAAAAAGAACTGCAGCATAATGTGGCGCTGCGTGTTGAAGATACAGAGGACCCCGATAAATTCAAAGTATCCGGTCGCGGTGAACTGCATTTGTCTGTATTGATTGAAAATATGCGGCGTGAAGGATTTGAGCTTGGAGTTTCCAGGCCGGAAGTCATCATCAAGGAGATCGATGGCGTAAAATGTGAGCCGTTTGAAATGGTGACCATCGAGGTGGAAGAAATTCATCAAGGTACCATTATGGAAAAAATGGGTGACCGCAAAGGCGATTTACAGAATATGGTGCCGGATGGTAAAGGCCGGGTCCGTTTGGAATATATTGTGCCTTCCAGAGGCTTGATCGGTTTTCAATCCGAATTTTTGACCGCAACGTCAGGATCAGGCCTTCTTTATCATGTGTTTGAAAATTATGGGCCGCTCAGACCGGGAACAGTGGGCAAACGTCAACGTGGCGTGCTAATCTCAATGCTGCAAGGCAAAGCCGTCTCATTCGGTTTATTCAACTTACAGGAACGTGGCGATTTATTCCTGGTACATGGTGATGAAGTTTACGAGGGAATGTTAGTGGGCATACATTCGCGAGCTAACGATTTGGTGGTCAATCCTACCAAGGCCAAGCAGTTGACGAATATGCGAGCATCCGGAAGCGACGAGGCGTTGACATTAAGCCCGATTCAAAAATTTACGCTAGAACAAGCTTTGGAATTTATCGATGAAGATGAGTTGGTGGAAGTAACACCCAAATCGATCCGGTTGCGCAAAAGGCTACTGACCGAAAATGACAGGAAGCGGGTATCACGTTCAGGCGTATAAAAATGAGGTCTGGTATTTTAATTATTGGTAATTGTTTAGCTTAGGTTGCGTTCATTTCGCAACCCAACTGTTGAGGCCATGATTTTGAAAAGGTGGGTTGGCTGTCCCCAGACGCAACCTATGCTGAATAATTTCAAAAACTAAATACAAATAATGAAAAGAGTTGTACGGCAGAAAATTGAATAAATTTGTTGTGCAACCTCTCATCATAATCGACAGCATCTAGAAAATTTCATAGTAGAATGTTCGCATTAACCTTTAGCCTATAGTTGTTATGGAATCACGCACCGCGGAAATCGAGCGCAACACGCTTGAAACGCAAATAAAAGTTAAGATTAATTTAGATGGGACAGGAAAGGCATCGTTTTCAACGGGTATTCCTTTTTTTGAACATATGCTGGATCAGATTGCCAGACATGGCCTGATTGATATGACCATTGAAGCAAAAGGCGATTTGCATATTGACGATCATCATACTGTCGAAGACATCGGCATAACGTTGGGTCAGGCTTTTGCTGCCGCGCTGAGTGACAAAAAAGGCATTTATCGCTATGGACATGCTTATGTTCCGCTGGATGAAGCATTATCCCGGGTTGTGATCGATTTTTCAGGTCGCCCCGGCCTCGTTTATGATGTCAAATTTCCCAGAGCCAGCGTTAGCCGTTTTGATGTTGATCTTTTCCGGGAATTCTTTCAGGGATTTGTTAATCATGCAGGCGTTACCTTGCATATCGATAATTTGAAAGGGGTGAATGCACACCATGTTGCTGAGACCCTATTCAAAGCAATGGGACGCGCAGTCCGTATGGCCGTAGATTTAGATCCACGTATGGCGGGCATCATGCCTTCTACCAAAGGCGTTCTTTAATTTCACACTATTATGTCTTCAGTCGCTGTCATTGATTATGGAATGGGTAATTTGCATTCCATCGCAAAAGCTCTGCAACATGCAGATTCCCAAATTGATATCAGTATCACGAATAATCATCAGACCATTCTTGATGCGGATCGCATTGTCTTTCCCGGTGTAGGAGCAATTGGCGACTGCATTCATGCGTTACAGGAAAACGGTCTTATCGAGATCATAAAAACAGTTGCAGGCGATAAACCTTTTCTGGGAATTTGTCTCGGCATGCAGGCATTGCTGACCGATAGTGAGGAAAGCAGTGCCGATGCTGATCAAAACTGCGAGATCAAGACGCAGGGTCTAAATTTGATTAGCGGGCATGTCGTCCATTTTCCTGAACACTTAAAGGACCGGGATGGAAATACATTGAAAGTGCCTCATATGGGCTGGAATCAAGTCCATTTTAATGCCCATCCGTTATGGGAAAATATCAGTCAGGCTAGCCGTTTTTATTTTGTTCATAGCTATTTTACGGTTCCTGATGATAAATCGGTGATCTCGGCCACGGCCGATTATCCTCAGGCGTTTGCCTGTGCTTTAGCGCGCGAAAATATATTCGCGGTTCAATTTCATCCCGAAAAAAGCCAGACGGCAGGTCTTCAACTGCTGTGCAATTTTTTACATTGGGATGGGCGTGTTTAACCTGAGTTTTGTCCGGTTACCTTTCCGGCATTCAGTAAGATCTTTAGGAAGCTATTATTATGTTGCTGATACCTGCAATTGACTTAAAAGAAGGAAAATGCGTACGCTTGCGGCAGGGCAGGATGGACGACGATACGGTTTTCTCTGATGATCCGGTTGCTGTTGCCGGAAAATGGGTGGAAGCCGGAGCCAAGCGGATTCATTTGGTTGACTTGGACGGCGCGTTTGCCGGAAAACCAAAAAATGCGGCTGTCATCCATCGAATAGTTCAGGCTTATCCGGATATTCCTATTCAAATCGGGGGTGGTATCCGCGATGAGGATACGATTCAAAGCTATCTCGATGCGGGTGTTCAATACGTGATTATAGGAACTAAAGCGGTCAGCGCTCCTCATTTCGTTAAAGATGTTGCGATTGAGTTTCCCGGTCATATTATTGTCGGACTGGATGCAAAAGAAGGAAAGGTGGCAATTGATGGCTGGTCCAAATTATCACATCATGATGTGATTGATTTGGCTCAAAAATTTGAGGCGGATGGTGTTGAGGCCATTGTCTACACCGATATTACAAGGGATGGCATGATGAACGGAGTCAATGTTGAGGCCACCGCAAAATTAGCTCGGTCAATCAATATACCTGTTATTGCTTCAGGCGGTATTACCGATATCAGCGACATTCATGAACTGGGTAAATATGTCGGTGATGGAATCATGGGGGCCATAACCGGCCGCGCAATATACGAAGGGACGCTTGATTTTGCTTCCGCAGCACTGTTGGCCGAGACATTCGATTAGTTATGGGTTTAGCAAAACGCGTTATTCCCTGTCTGGATGTCGATAATGGGCGTGTGGTCAAAGGTGTAAAGTTTGTCGATATCAGAGATGCCGGTGATCCTGTTGAAATTGCGAGACGTTATGATCGCGAGGGTGCAGATGAACTGACTTTTCTCGATATAACGGCCACTCACGATAATCGGGAAACCATTGTCCATGTCGTCGAACAAGTGGCGAGTGAAGTATTTATTCCTTTGACCGTGGGCGGAGGCATAAGAACTCTGGACGATATCCGGCGTATGTTGAATGCCGGTGCTGATAAGGTCGGCATCAACAGTGCCGCAGTGTTCAATCCGGATTTTGTCAGGCAGGCAGCGCAACGATTCGGATCACAATGCATTGTTGTTGCTATAGATGCGAAAAAAGTCAGTGCTCCAAATGAAGCCAACCGATGGGAGATTTTTACTCATGGAGGCCGAAAAGGAACCGGTATCGATGCGGTTGAATGGGCACAGAAAATGGTCGATTATGGCGCGGGTGAAATTTTATTGACCAGTATGGACAGGGATGGCACGCGCGAGGGATTTGATCTGATCTTGACTCGAGCTATCAGTGAAGCAGTTTCTGTTCCTGTCATCGCTTCAGGCGGAGTAGGTAATCTGGAGCATCTTGCTGAAGGCATTCTGGAAGGTAAAGCCGATGCTGTTTTGGCCGCCAGTATTTTTCATTTTGCCGAACACAGTGTGCTTGAAGCCAAACAACATATGGCATCACGCGGCATTGAGGTGCGTTTATAGTGATAGGCGATTGGTTAGATGAAATACGCTGGACCAGCGAAGGTCTGATCCCGGTCATCGCCCAGCAAGCTGATACAGGAAAAGTATTGATGTTTGCCTGGATGAATCGTGAATCGCTGGCATTGACGGTCGAGGAAGGCTATGCGGTCTATTGGTCCCGATCAAGAAACCGGCTTTGGCGCAAAGGCGAAGAATCCGGACACAGACAGAAAGTCATTTCACTTTACCTGGACTGTGATGAGGATGTTATTTTATTAGCCGTTGATCAGCACGGCGGTATCGCCTGTCATACCGGACGGCACAGCTGTTTTTACCGAAAACTGGTCGATGGTCAATGGCAGGCTGTTGATCCAGTACTAAAAGATCCTAAAGCGATATACAATCATGAATGATGTTTTGCAACAATTAGCCGATATACTGGAACAGCGCAAACAGGCGACGGAAGAAAAATCTTATGTTGCCAGCCTCTATGCAAAAGGCTTGGACAGTATTTTAAAAAAAATTGGTGAAGAAGCTACGGAAACGGTTATTGCCGCTAAAAACGGTGATAAAGAGCAAATTATTTATGAAACAGCAGACTTGTGGTTCCATTGCATGGTGTTGCTGGCTCAACAAGGGCTGGGGCCGGATCAGGTCCTGCAAGAATTACAGCGGCGCTTTGGTTTATCCGGATTAGAGGAAAAGTCACAACGCCTAAAAAATTAACATCATTTCGGCATAAGCCAATTCGGAGTCAAAATGGGCATCAGCGTTACTCAATTACTCATAGTTTTAGTTATCGTCATTGTGTTGTTCGGTACAAAAAGACTGCGCAATATCGGTTCAGATCTGGGCGGTGCCATCAAGGGCTTTCGTTCAGCGATGAAAGATGGAGAGTCGGGAAAAAACCTGCCGGATAAAGATGACGAAGACGATATCGTCAGTCATGTCGAATCTAAAGATGACAAAAAAGTTTAGACAACATTATGTTTGACGTTGGTTTTTGGGAAATTTGCATGGTGGGTTTGGTCAGTCTGCTGGTGATTGGGCCGGAAAGACTCCCCAAGGCTGCCCGGATTGCAGGCTACTGGCTGGGCAAAACACGCAGTATGGTCGCGGCTGTCAAGGCTGAGATCAAAGAAGAATTACAGGCCGAAGAGATTCGGCAAACCTTGCGGGAACATGCGTCACTTGAAGATCTGAACGAAACTATTTCAGAAGTCAAACAGGCTTCCCAAAACCTGAAAGAATCCATTGATTCCGTTCCCAAACAACTGAGCGGAAAAAAAAAGCCTGTCGATGAGTAAACATACTTTTGACCACCAAGAAGAACTGCCTTTCATCTCGCATTTAATCGAGCTACGAAATCGAATTTTAAAAGTCGTTCTTGCTGTGCTGGTTGTCTTTCTGGGTTTGGCGACCTATGCAAATCAGATATACAGTTATCTGGCCGGACCGCTGTTAAAGCATTTGCCAGAAAATAGCACGATGATTGCGATTGATGTCGCATCGCCTTTTTTTACCCCGTTTAAGCTGGCGCTGGTTCTTTCGGTATTCATAGCCGTGCCTATTATTCTGTATCAATTTTGGGCTTTTGTGGCGCCGGGGTTGTATAAGAACGAACGGAAAATGATCCTGCCGCTGCTTGTTGCGAGCACATTTTTGTTTTATTTGGGCGTGGCATTTGCCTATTTCGTCGTTTTTCCGTTGATTTTCGGGTTTTTAACGGCTGCAGCACCGGAAGGGGTTGCGGTAATGACGGATATCAGTAAATACCTGGATTTTGTACTAACCCTGTTTTTTGCTTTCGGCATTTGCTTTGAAGTGCCGATATTCACCATAGTACTGGTTTGGACAGGTTTGACATCGCCGGCTGATTTAGCCGAAAAGCGTCCATATGTGATTGTTGGAGCTTTTATTATCGGGATGTTACTGACACCACCCGATGCAATATCACAGACCTTATTGGCTATTCCAATGTGGATGTTGTTTGAAGTGGGCCTCTTGTTCTCGCGTTTATTCGTACGCAAACATGATAACGAATTGCAAACTACGACCGGGGAAGATGAGTAATCATTGAGTCAAACAACTTCAGATCTATTCTTCCGTTATAAAAATCAAGTTATGCAGTGATTCTGCCAGATTTTCGTTACCTGTTTCGTTGAGGCGCACGGTATCGGCGGTCAGCGCCGGGTCCTTCATCAAAGCTGGTATTAAGTCCAATTCGACGGGCACATTCTGGCGAGTCGCGACTTCCTGATAGAACAATGCGCTGAGACCGCTTTGAGGATGAGAAGGCAGTCCGAGAAGCAATACTTTGATATTGCGATTTTTGATCTCAATGATCATTGTTTCAAGGTTAGTCATCGTTTCTTCAGACTGAATATTGTTCTGCATGTCACTGCCTCCGTGAGCCAAAATAACAAGATCGGGGTGCTGCTGATCCAGCAATTCGTTGAGTCTGGCAATAGCATCGCGAGTCAATTCTTTAGTTTTACCGCCATTGATTACTGGAAGCAGAGTGAGCTCGCTAAGAATATTCGGGTAAGCATTCGGGTCGGTAAGTGCCGTTCCGTAGGTCAGATTGTCCCCAAAAGCCAGAATAGTGGCATTTCTCGGCAGACTTATAGAAGTGAACTGAAAGTGTGCGCAAGCAGTCAGCAGCAGGCAGATTAAAATAAAAGAATTTTTAATGGGGTTCATAGGCTTATGCAAAAAATTGTGCTGATTACCGGTGCGGCCAGAAGAATAGGTGCGGTCTGTTGCCGGTTGTTACATCAACAGGGCTTTAATATGATTTTGCATTATAGGTCTTCGGGTGACGATGCGCGAAACCTTTGTGCCGAACTGAATGATCTTCGTCCCGACTCGGCAGTGGCTTTGTCCGGCAACTTATTGGATATTCAAGCTATTGACGCTTTGACTAAGGAGGCGGTTGCCGTTTGGGGGAAGCTGGATGTGCTTGTAAACAATGCATCGTCTTTTTATCCCACACCTTTGGATACAGTGACTGAGAATGCTTGGGAAGATTTGTTGGGAACGAATCTGAAAGCACCATTTTTCCTGGCCAAGGCTTTATTGCCGGAGCTTCGCCGCCGTCATGGCTGCATTGTCAATATTGCCGACATACATGCAGAGCGTGGCCTGGAAGGCTATCCCGTGTACAGCATTGCCAAGGCGGGATTAGTTGCTATGACCAAGGTGCTGGCTAAAGAGTGCGGCCCTGAAGTCAGAGTCAATACCATATCTCCGGGAGCGATATTATGGCCTGAGCATGACAGTTCCGAAGCCGAGCAAAAGAGCATTATAGAAAAAATTCCATTGGGTCATTGCGGGAAGCCGGAAGATATTGCGCGGGCTCTGAAGTTCCTCATTCAGGATGCTGGTTATATTACAGGGCAGGAGATCAAGGTTGATGGAGGCCGGACGCTGTTTTGCTAAGCGAACTTTATTGGTTTTAAACAGTGTTTAACCATTCAGGTAGGACTTTCTGTTGATGAATGCGGCGTTTATCAAAGCTTTCCCATATTTCAGCATAAGTACGATGACTGGTAGGGTGACGGAGGTCAGGCGCAATTTCGGCAAGCGGTTCCAACACAAAAGCATAATCCTCGATTTCAGCGCGAGGGATTTGAAGGCGGCCATCATTAAGTATCAAGTCATCATAAAGAACAAGATCGAGATCCAGGGTTCTTGCCGAGAATTTTTTACTATCTCGGCATCGGCCGTGATTTAATTCAATCTCTCTGAGACGCTGAGCGACGTTGTTAACATCCAGGTTTGTATTGAAACCGACAATCAAATTGTAAAAATCCTCGCCTTCAAAGCCTACGGCCTTGGATTGGTAAACACTGGAAATCAGTAATTCACCGAACAATTGTTTTAGCGCGTGTAGACTGGAGGGGATATTGATATCCTTATCAATGTTGCTGCCAATGCTTATGAAGCAAAGAGCCATATTATTGATGTCCTCGTTCGATAATAATGCCAACGTCATTAGCGCCACGAATAGCGCCTTTTTTATTCAGCGTGATTTTAACCCGGCTGATATTGAACTCGTTCAGAATAAGCTGAGCGATCTCCTCGGTTAATTTTTCGACCAAAAAAAACTGGCTTGATTCGACAAAAGCGATCACGCGTTTCGATACGGTTTTGTAATCGAGCGTATAACTAATATCATCGGTTTCAGCCGCTTTTTTTATGTCGAAGGCCATTTCAATATCAAGAACCACTGTCTGTTTTGTGGTTCTTTCCCAGTCATAAATGCCAATGATTGTTTGTATCTCTAGCCCGCCTAAAAAAATAATATCCATAGTCTTTTCCGGTTATCATGTGCGTTTTAAAAAAGGTAAGTATCAGGGAATTGACTCTGGGTTACAAGTTTGGCGTTGTCGAGAGGTAAACAATGTTTGGATGGTCATTTATTCCATTAGCTTATTTGGCGGGTTCTATTTCGAGTGCGATTTTGGTCTGCAAGCTAATGGGTTTGCCGGATCCGCGTGAACAAGGCTCGGGCAATCCAGGTGCAACCAATGTGATGCGGATAGGGGGGAAAAAAGCAGCGGCCATTACCCTACTCGGCGATCTGTTGAAAGGTTTGCTGCCGGTCTATTTTGCAAATCTGTTGAATGTATCCCCAGAGATTTTGGCAATGACCGGGCTGGCTGCATTTTTAGGCCATTTGTACCCTGTTTTTTTTGGTTTTAAAGGGGGGAAAGGGGTGGCAACATCAATAGGTGTGCTGCTCGGTTTTTCCTGGTGGTTGGGTTTGATTTTTATGGTCATCTGGTTTTCCATTTACAAGATTTCAAAAATTTCCTCTTTATCGGCATTAGTTGCCTCCACCATTTCTCCTGTCGTAACCTGGTACCTTACCAAAGAAATTTATCTGTTAATTGCCGCTTTAGTGATGACAATTATTTTGCTTTGGCGCCACAAAAGTAATATTCAAAGATTGTTAGCCGGGCAAGAAGCATGATGTTTTATTGTTCACTCCGGACAATTCGTTGATAGGCCATCGAGGTCGGGACTGAATGCATAAGTCGTCGTGTTGACCTGATAAAAGCCTTTGGCATCCGGCGTAGGCCACCATGGCGGCATTGTCGGTACAAAACTCAAGCCGGGGGAAATAAATGGTGGCGTTTTCTTTTATTGCCATTGCCTTAAGTTCATCGCGAATAGTGGCATTAGCGCTAACGCCGCCGGCAACCACCAGCTTTTTCAGCTGGGTCTGTTGGAGTGCGCGTTTACACTTGATGCTTAAGGTTCCTGCTACGGCTTTTTGAAAAGCATAAGCAATGTTGGCTTTATCTTGCCCTGTTTGAGATGTGCTGAGTAAGGTATTCATCGTGAATGTTTTTAATCCGCTAAAGCTAAAATCCAGGCCAGGCCTATCGGTCATAGGTCTGGGAAAGCTATAAACAGGCTGGCCTTGCTCTGCCAATTTGGCCAGCCGGGGACCGCCTGGATAGGGCAGGCCCAGCATTTTAGCCGTCTTGTCGAAAGCTTCCCCTGCTGCATCATCCAGAGATTCACCCAATAACGCATAGTGACCCAAGCTTTTTACTGCTACCAGCAGGGTATGTCCGCCTGAAATCAGTAATGCCAAAAAAGGAAATTCAGGAGGGTCTTTTTCCAATAAAGGGGCTAAAAGATGTGCTTCCATATGGTGAATACCAATAGCAGGGATGTCCAGGCTCCATGCCAGACTGCGAGCGGTGGTTGCACCCACAAGCAGCGATCCCATAAGTCCTGGTCCGGCCGTATAGGCAATGCCGTTGATTTCATGTTTATCCAGGTTTGCCTCATTCAGGCATTGGTTTATCAGAGGTATTAACTTTCTAATGTGGTCTCTGGAAGCCAGTTCAGGAACAACCCCCCCGTACTCGCTATGCATCTCTACTTGGCTGTAAACAAGGTGATGACAAAGGCCTAATTTCGAATGATAAAGTGCAACGGCGGTTTCGTCACAGGAAGATTCTATACCTAGAGTGTACATATTTTTGAAATAATTAATAAAAAATGTATAATTGAGAGTTTCCTTGTGTCAGAGACTCTTTGGGGTCTTATTTTTCGATATTATTATACAGGTTAGTAAAATGCCGTCAGTTAAAGTAAAAGAAAACGAACCATTTGACATCGCAATCCGCCGCTTTAAGCGTGCGTGTGAAAAAGCAGGCGTTTTGTCTGAAGTGCGTCGTCGTGAGTTCTATGAAAAACCCACTGCCGAGCGGAAACGCAAAGGTGCAGCGGCGATCAAAAGACATTTGAAAAAATTGGCTCGTGAGCGTTATGCATTGAAAAACTTGCGTCGCGGACGTCCACAAATTTAATCCTTTGCGGGAGCAGGCTAGATGGATTTATTAAAAGACCGGATCAGGGAAGATATGAAGGCCGCTATGAAAAGCGGAGCCAAAGTTAAGCTCGGTGTTATACGCTTGATTATGGCTGCAATAAAGCAGCGCGAAGTTGATGAAAGAATAGAATTGGATGATGAGCAGGTTATTCTTGTGCTGGACAAGATGGTCAAGCAGAGAAGAGAGTCAATTCGACAATTTCGTGCCGCAGAAAGAATTGATCTAGCTGAAATTGAAGAGGCCGAAATTGTAGTCATACAAGATTATCTGCCCCAGGCGTTGACAGACGAAGAGGTCGATTCAATGATTCGACAGGAAGTCGAAACACAAGGAGCGGTATCTATTAAAGATATGGGTAAAGTGATGAGTGCTCTTAAGGAGAAGATGCAGGGACGTGCTGATATGGCTCAGGTAAGCATAAAAATAAAAAGTGTCTTGGCGGGATAATTCCGCCATTCTTACCTCAGGCGGAGTTTCGTAAAATATTTACACAATTTGCCAAGCTGAAAAGCCGGTTTTTTGCGGTTCGAAAATGGTTTGCATGCTTTATGGAATTCCATATTGATACAGTGGCAGTTGGGCAAAGACCGTGCGGTATTTGTGTCTGTTTATTCAGGGAAAGCCTCTTAACTCATTCGAGATATAAGGTGAATGATGTCGGGTAGGATACCTTCCTCATTTATAAATGACCTTCTTGCACGGGTTGATATCGTTGATTTAATTGACTCTCGTGTGCCGCTAAAAAAAACAGGGAGCAACTATGTTGCTCGCTGCCCCTTTCATACAGAAAAAACCCCCAGCTTTTCAGTCAGTGCCAAAAAGCAGTTTTTCCACTGTTTCGGCTGCGGTGCCAGTGGTAATGCGATTACTTTTCTGATGGACTACAATCACCTTGACTTTGTCGAGGCGGTTGAAGATCTTGCCGCATTCGCGGGCATCGAAGTCCAAAGAGAAAGTGATACCGGCATTGAGCAGCCAGAAAAAAAGGATATCAGTCATCTTTATAATCTGATGGGCAATGTGGCTGCTTTTTATGCCGAGCAACTTAGGCAGAATCCCGAGGCAAAGAAAGCGGTTGATTACCTTAAGGTTCGGGGTGTTAGCGGTGAAATCGCCAAGTCGTTTATGCTGGGTTATGCTCCAGATGACTGGAATTCATTATCTGGCCGTTTCGATATAAAGGGTCTTACCGAAGCAGGTATGCTGGTTGCTCGGGATGGGGGAGGCTCTTATGATCGTTTTCGCGGACGGATCATGTTTCCGATTAGAAATAAACGAGGCAATGTGGTTGGCTTCGGTGCGCGGGTTTTAGATGATACTTTGCCCAAATACTTGAATTCCCCGGAAACGTCCCTATTTAATAAAAGTAATGAAGTTTATGGTCTTTATGAGCTGTTAAATGCCAAGCAAAAGCCTGCTCGGATATTAATAGTCGAAGGTTATATGGATGTGGTTGCTTTGGCTCAATTTGGTATTAATTACGCCGTTGCAGCGCTTGGTACGGCCATTTCCAAGGCGCATGTCGATCTTTTATTTCGCTTTTCTCAAGAGCTGGTGTTTTGTCTTGATGGAGATTCGGCAGGGAGGCAAGCTGCATGGCGTGCAATGGAGTCGGTATTCTCCAGTGTAAAAGACGGTAGGATAGTGAAAATAATGCTGTTGCCGTCGCAGCATGATCCTGATTCGTTGGTGCGTGAGGAAGGGGTTGATAAGTTCGAGCAAAGGATGGCTGGCGCGGCAACTTTGTCGGATTATTTTTTCGGACAATTGACAGCTGATTTGGGGTTGGCAAGTGTCGAAGGTCGGGCGCAACTGGTCGAAAAAGCCAGGCGATATCTGGAGTTATTGCCACACGGTGTGTTCAGGGAAATGATGTTTGCCAAGCTGGAAAAAATGTCGGGCATGGGCGCGCTGGATGTTTTATCAAATAAAGCTAAACTGAATCCCGGTCGACCGAGAAAAGGCGCAGGACAAGTAAGGCGCACTTCGCCGGCTAGGGTCGCGCTGGCCTTGCTAGTGCAAAATCCAGAATTAGCGGATTTGCTAGAGCAGGAGGATATAGATTGGGATCTTTTGGATTTTCCAGGTTGCGAGATGTTTCGAGAAATTATGTCCGTTATTCTCAGGCAGAATCCGCCGAATGCGTCCGTTCTTTTGGAGCAGCTAAGAGGGCATCCGGATGAAAAACTCGTCAATAAGCTGGCCACGATGGAATTATTGGTCCCTGAGGATGGGGTAAAAGCCGAATTTTTGGGGGCGATTAAAGCAATAGTAAGCGGATCCAGAACGGTCCGGATTGAAAGATTGATTGATAAGGAGCAAAGCGAAGGATTGGATGAGAGCGAGCGAGCGTTGTTAAAAAAATTACTCTCCGGCTCAAATTAGCAATGTAAGCTTAACATAAGGATTTAGTTGTATTATAATTAACGGTTCAGCGGTGTTGAGCTGGATGTTTTCTGTGAGTAAAAGATGAACCAAGAACAGCAGCAATCCCAATTAAAACAATTGATAACTAAAGGCAAGGCGCAGGGTTACCTGACTTATGCCGAAGTGAATGATCATTTGCCTAGTGATATAGTCGATCCGGAGCAAATTGAAGATATCATTGGCATGATAAATGATATGGGGATACAGGTATACGAGGTTGCGCCTGACGACGACTCTCTGATTACTGACAGTGCAGTAACCGATGATGAAGATGATGATGAGGAAGTTGCGGCTCTAGCGTCCGTTGATAGCGAGTTCGGGCGAACCACTGACCCGGTCCGCATGTACATGCGCGAAATGGGATCAGTAGAGCTGTTAAGCCGGGAAGAAGAGCTGAAAATTGCCAAAAGGATAGAGGATGGCCAGCAACAAGTCGTAAGAGCGATTGCCCGGTCATGCAAAGTGGTTGAAAGTTTTTTAACGTCTTTCGATTCTATAACCGATGAAGAGGGTGGTACTCGTTTATCAGATTTAATCAGTGGTTTTGTTGATTTGAGCGAACCTTCCGAGCAACTCTTGAGTAGCGCTGTCGCAAATGACGACAGTGTCACTGAGGAGGCCGAAGAAGATGAAATCAAAGGAATTGACTTTGAAGAGGTTAAAGTAAAAGTAGAAGAGCTAAGGAAGCGATATGAGGCTGTTTCGAGTGCAATCAATGCTCACGGTTACACTCATGAAAAAGTTATTCCGTCCTTTGATGCGCTGACCGAGAGCTTTATAGAGTTTAAATGGGCGCCGCAATACTTAAAAAAATTGACTGCCGTTATTCCTAATGCGGTAACACGCATCAGAGAGCAGGAAAAAATAATTATGGCTATTTGCCTCAATAGCGCAGGCATGCCAAAAAAAGAATTTGTTGAGTCTTTTCTCGGCAGTGAAGCCAGTTCTGAATGGTTCGGTGATTATATGAAATCAGCTTCACCGGAACGGAAAGAGATATTGAAAGCAGCAGAAAAGGATATCAAGAAAGCTCAGGCAACGTTGGTTGAAATTGAAGCTGAATATGGTTTGTCGATTAGCGACATTAAAGATATTAATCGTCGGATGTCAATCGGCGAAGCCAAAGCGCGGCGTGCCAAAAAAGAGATGATTGAAGCCAATTTACGGTTAGTCATTTCTATTGCCAAAAAATATACCAACAGAGGTCTTCAGTTTTTGGATCTCATCCAGGAAGGCAACATTGGTTTAATGAAAGCAGTTGATAAGTTTGAATACCGTCGGGGTTATAAATTTTCGACCTATGCAACGTGGTGGATAAGACAGGCCATAACTCGATCGATTGCTGATCAGGCCAGAACAATCCGCATCCCGGTTCATATGATTGAAACGATCAACAAATTGAACCGTATCTCAAGGCAAATTCTGCAGGAATTAGGGCGGGAAGCGACCCCTGAAGAGTTGGCTGAGCGTATGGAAATGCCAGAGGACAAAGTTCGTAAGGTATTGAAAATAGCGAAAGAACCTATTTCAATGGAAACTCCGATAGGCGATGATGAAGATTCGCACTTGGGAGATTTCATAGAAGATGCTAAAGTATTGTCCCCAATCGAGTCGGCCACCATTGCCGGCCTCAGAGAGTCTACACAAAATGTGTTGGCTGGTTTGACAGCAAGAGAAGCCAAAGTCTTGAGAATGCGGTTTGGTATTAACATGAATACCGACCACACTTTAGAAGAAGTTGGTAAACAGTTTGACGTGACTCGTGAACGAATTCGTCAGATTGAAGCAAAAGCGTTAAGAAAATTGAGGCATCCCTCAAGATCTGAACAGCTGAGATGTTTTCTTGATGGCGAATAATTAAAAGTTTTGGGCCCTTAGCTCAGTTGGTTAGAGCGTCCGACTCATAATCGGCAGGTCGTAGGTTCAAGTCCTACAGGGCCCACCAGAATTAAAGGCTGCATCTGCAGCCTTTTGTTTTTTAAGTATTTGATAATAGGCAGGCCCGTGAGCAACAATTTCATTTTTACATCAGAATCGGTTTCGGAAGGTCATCCGGATAAAGTGGCAGATCAAATTTCAGATGCGATTCTGGATGCATTGCTGAAACAAGATCCTAAATCAAGAGTCGCTTGTGAAACCCTGGTTAAAACAGGGATGGTCATTCTTGCCGGTGAGATTACGACTGATGCCTGGGTTGATACAGAAGCGTTGGTTAGAAAGGTCGTGTGCGATATTGGCTATGATCATGGCGATATTGGTTTTGATGGACAAAGCTGTGCGGTCCTCAATGCGATAGGTAAACAGTCCTCCGATATTGCAATGGGTGTCGATGAAAAGGAAGATCATGAACAAGGCGCCGGCGATCAGGGGTTGATGTTCGGTTATGCCAGCAACGAAACTGACGTCCTGATGCCGGCTCCTATTACCTATTCTCATTTACTGGTGAAAAGACAGGCAGAAGTTCGCAAGAATCGAACATTGCCTTGGCTGAGACCGGATGCGAAAAGTCAGATTACGTTCCGCTACGAGAATAATAAGCCTGTGGCGATTGATGCTGTGGTTTTGTCGACTCAGCATTCCCCAGAAATCGGCGCCAAACAGATTCATGAAGCCGTCATGGATGAGATTATTCTGCCAGTACTGCCTAAAGAATGGTTACATAAAGACACAAAATATTTTATCAATCCTACCGGAAATTTCGTGATTGGCGGCCCCGTTGGCGACTGTGGCCTGACCGGCCGGAAAATCATCGTTGATACCTACGGCGGTATGGCGAGACACGGTGGCGGCGCGTTTTCTGGCAAAGATCCATCTAAAGTGGATCGTTCTGCGGCTTATATGGCGCGATACGTTGCAAAAAACATCGTTGCAGCAGGTTTGGCTGAGCGCTGCGAGATTCAAGTGTCCTACGCAATTGGTGTCGCTGAACCCACCTCTATCAGCGTTGAAACCTTTGGTACAGGAAAAATAAGTGAAGACCGGCTTGTCCAGATTGTAAGAGACAATTTTGACTTAAGGCCAAAAGGACTGATTGCAGCGTTGGACTTGTTAAAACCTATTTATCAGACAACAGCTGCTTATGGGCATTTCGGCAGAACTGAAGAGAGCTTCAGTTGGGAAAAAACGGACAAAGTTGACGCATTGAAAAATGCCGCAAAATTATAATACAAGTCACAGGATAAGCTAATGAATAACCATGATTACAAAGTTGCCGATATCGGATTAGCGGAATGGGGCAGGAAGGAAATCAATATTGCCGAAACCGAAATGCCGGGTCTGATGGCTTTGAGAAAGGAATTTGGTTCCGAACAACCACTGAAAGGCGCGCGTATCGCCGGTTGTCTGCATATGACGATTCAGACTGCGGTTCTGATTGAGACATTAACAGCATTAGGTGCTGATGTAAGATGGTCATCATGTAATATTTTCTCGACCCAAGACCATGCGGCCGCAGCAATAGCAGCAAGCGGTGTTCCTGTTTTTGCCTGGAAAGGCGAAACCGAAGAAGAAGCTGAATGGTGTATTGTTCAGACCATTGAAGGACCTAATGGCTGGCGTCCGAATATGATTCTGGATGACGGTGGCGATTTAACGGTAATGATGCATCAGAAATTCCCTGAATTAATGGCTGATGTAAAAGGCTTATCGGAAGAAACCACCACCGGTGTGCTCAGGCTGAATGAAATGGTTGCCAACGGTACGCTTAAGGTGCCCGCTTTCAATGTCAACGACTCAGTCACCAAATCCAAATTCGATAACCTGTACGGATGCAGGGAATCATTGGTCGATGGTATTAAACGTGCCACCGATGTCATGATTGCCGGAAAGATCGCAATAGTCTGCGGTTACGGTGATGTTGGTAAAGGCTGTGCGCAATCACTGCGTGGCTTGGGCGCGACAGTCTGGATTACCGAAATTGATCCGATTTGTGCACTGCAAGCGGCAATGGAAGGTTTCCGCGTGGTAACCATGGAAGATGCGGCTCCTATTGCCAATATTTTTGTGACTGCGACCGGCAATGCCGGGGTCATTACTCACGATCATATGAAAGCCATGAGAGATCAGGCTATCGTGTGTAACATTGGCCATTTTGATGCGGAAATAGAAATCGCTGCATTGCGTCATTACACCTGGGAAAATATCAAACCCCAGGTCGACCATGTGATTTTTCCTGACGGCAAGCGTCTGATCGTTTTGGCCGAAGGGAGATTGGTGAACCTGGGTTGCGCAACAGGTCACCCCAGCTTTGTTATGTCTAACTCATTCTGTAATCAGGTGTTGGCGCAGATTGAATTATGGAAAAATGCACATTTGTATGAAGCTAAAGTGTATGTCTTACCCAAGCAACTGGATGAAAAAGTTGCAGCATTGCATCTGGAACAATTAGGCGTACGACTGACCAAGTTGACCGATCAGCAAGCCAAGTACATCAACGTGCCGGTTGAAGGTCCTTTCAAGCCTGAACATTACCGCTACTAAGACTTAAGCAGGCAGTCCTTATCGGGGCTGCCTTTGTCTGACTTACTATAACCAGACTGATGCAAACACAAAAAAAATACCAGCAGCTGCTTAGTTTCGAATTCTATCCGCCCAAAACTGAAGAAGGGGCATTGAATTTAAAAGGTGTGCATCAGAAGCTGGCAAAATTGAAACCGGATTTTTTTTCGGTAACTTTCGGTGCCGGTGGGTCTACGCGTGATAAAACGTTTGATACCGTAGTCAAAATTCAGGAACAGGGAATTTCAGCGGCTCCGCATTTATCTTGTGTGGCCTCAACCAAAGACAATATCCGGCAAATATTGTCCAGTTATCAGCAAAAAGGCATCACCAAAATCGTGGCATTGAGAGGCGACATACCTTCCGGTATGATGTCTGCAGGCGAATTTCGCTATGCCAATGAACTGGTAGATTTTATTCGTACTGAAACCGGCAATGCGTTTCAAATACATGTTGCTGCTTATCCTGAAGTGCATCCTCAGGCAAAAAGCGCTACTGAAGATTTGCGTAATTTCAAGCGAAAAATTGATGCTGGTGCAAATGCTGCCATCACGCAATACTTTTATAATGTGGAAGCCTATTTTTACTTTGTGGATGCCTGCGAAAAATTGGCCATAGATTTACCGATAGTTCCCGGTATCATGCCGATTACCAATTACTCACAGTTATTTCGGTTCTCGGATATGTGCGGCGCCGACATTCCAAGATGGATGCGCAAAGGATTGGAATGCTTTGGTGATGACAGGGCGTCGATTATTGCTTTCGGCAATGAAATAGTCACGCGTTTATGTCAACAGCTTCTTGATAATGGCGCGCCAGGTTTACATTTCTATACGATGAATCAAGCTGATCCCACTTTGGCTATTCTTGATAATCTGAGCTTTGGTGCATAAGAGACGTGACAACAAGTTAGCAAAAAGGGGCGAAAGCCCCTTTTTTTATAGCGAAAAAACGTTGATTTTTTTATCCTACCTGCCGGTAGTCAATAGTTGAGAGAACGTCGAATGAGAGTTTCAAGAGTCTTTGTGGCTAACTCACTGGAAAAAGGTCAAACGATAGCCTTGGATGATGAGGCGGCACACTACGTCAAAACTGTCCTAAGACTCAAGCAGGACGCCGAGATTATTTTATTTAACGGTCAAGGCGGTGAATATATCGGGAGTTTAAGTGAAGTCAGTCGTAAGAGTGTCAGAGTTAAACTCCATCAATGGCGGGTAAAGGATGTGGAATCTTCGCTGTGTATTGCTATGGGATTAGCAATTTCCCGTGGTGATCGCATGGATTTTGCTGTTCAGAAAGCTGTTGAATTGGGGGTAACTGAGTTGTCTCCGATATTGACAGAGCGTTGCGTTGTGCAATTAAATGCCGATAAAGAAGAAACACGCCTTAAGCATTGGCAAAAGATAGCCGGGCATGCTGCCGAGCAATGCGGTAGAACCTTTGTGCCGCAGTTAACGCCGGTTATGAAATTGGACGAATGGCTAAATAAGCAAACCGGACTCAAGCTATTTCTGGATCCTTTTGCCGAAAACTCATTGGGTAATTTGCAACCGGAAGGGCAGCGAGTTACGTTGTTGACCGGTCCTGAAGGCGGATTTGCCGAGCATGAACGTTATTTGGCAAAATCGGCTGGCTTCATTCCAGTTAAATTAGGCCTGCGTATATTACGAACCGAAACGGCCGCCTTGGCTGCGCTGGCAGCTATCCAGACGCTATGGGGCGATTTTGCGGCAACCAATAATCCCAGTTCATGAAATATTTATTCTATTCTTTGATGCCGTTGGGCATTTTGTTGACAGCAGCTTCATTGGCTATTGTTTTCAGTTATGGTATTTTAGTGGTATTGGGCGATGTGCTGTTATTGTCGAAACTGACGAGTAAAGCGACGCAGGCCTTTTTAATAATCAGTATTTTTCCTATAAAACATTACCTTAATTTGAGCTGGAGCGAATTGGGCTTTGTCCGGAGTAAAACATTTTTTAATCAGCTTTTGATCGGATTGGGTTTGGGATTTCTCACGTTATTGCCCGTTTTTCTGACCTTATTTGCATTGGATGTTAATGTTTTTGATACTAACCGTCTATGGACTCTGGGTAGTCTGCTAGAAAAAACAGCCCTTGCTTTAGTGCTGGCACTACTGATTTCATTGATTGAAGAGCCCTTGTTCAGGGGCGTTCTGTTAGCCGGTTTAAATAAAAAAATGCCGGTGATGGCCGCCATTTTGATCAGTTCGACTTATTACGCAGCGTTGCATTTTTTAAAAAGTCACACGGATGTTAGCTACCAGGATATGAGTATCCCGGGCGGTTTTATGCTGCTGGGCGAGGCGTTATTGAACGTAATCGATCCGAAGAATCTCCAGGCATTTCTTGCGCTGCTCATGGTTGGCCTATTTTTGGGAATTGTCAGGGCCGTTTTTGGTTTTAGTTTGGGAATGGTTATTGGTTGCCATACGGCGTGGGTGTGGCAGATAAAAATGAGTAAATCCTTGTTAAATGTGAATCCGAATTCTGATTACCTTTATCTGGTCAGCAGTTATGACGGGGTCATCGGTCCGCTAGTAACAGGATGGATGGCGTTGGTGATGACCGGCTATTGGCTTTATTCCCGCTATCTCAAGACCCATTGAACTAATCCCTAAAATTATTGAACTGCAGTGGCATATCCAGTTCTTCCTGTTTGAGCATGGCGATCACTTCTTGTAAGTCATCAAGCTTCTTGCCCGTAATACGGACCTTATCACCTTGAATGGCGGCCTGGACTTTTAATTTTTTGTCCTTGACCAATTTAACAATTTTTCTGGCTAAATCCGATTCAATGCCTTGTTTCAAGGTCACAATTTGTTGAGCTGTCCGACCGGTGATCTTCGGTTCGGCGATATCCAGGCAGCTGATGTCTATACCTCGCTTGGTCAGTTTCATGTTTAATATGTCCAGCATTTGCTGCAATTGAAATTCGGAGTTCGCGCTCATCGTAACCAGTCCGTCTTTTAACGCATAATTAGCGCCGGACCCCTTGAAATCAAAGCGGGTGGTGACTTCTCGATTGGCTTGATCGACCGCATTGGTGGCCTCGTGAGAATCAAATTCGGAAACGATGTCAAAAGAAGGCATAAAAAAGGTGCTCAGCAAAAAATAACACTATAAGTATTCGGATCTGATTATTCAAGATGTCCTTTTACAGGCATCACTTATTGCTTTGATACGTAATTGACGTATTGCGTCTCCGATTTGAGTCCCTTGCAAGCCCTCGGCTAATAGCGCAGAAATATCGACAGCAGCTCCCACTTTCGCAGCCATCATGACATGTGCCGATTGAGGATAAGGCCTGTTTTCCAGCCCCGTCCGGCCTTTGGCATCGGCTTCACAGGCCAATAAAAAATCGGTTAAGCCAGCAGGGTTCTTAAACGCGCCAAGTTTATGCAGCATATCGGTCAGCGTAGAAGGCCGCAATTCAAAAGCCCGGTGGCAATGTGTGTGATACTGCATCACGTGTTTAGCTAAATGTTTAAAAGGATTAGGGACTCTTAATCGTGAGCATAAGTTTTCAAGCAGGGGAAGTCCGCTGTTTTCATGACCATGATGATGGGGAAGTTTATCCTTGGGTGTTATGCCTTTTCCCAAATCGTGCATCAGGGCGGCAAAACGCACTTCCGGTTTGGATGTCAGGCGAGCAGCTTGTTCCAGACACATCAGGCTATGGATGCCGGTATCAATTTCGGGATGATAGTGTTCAGGCTGCGGCACGCCAAACAACGCATTTAGCTCGGGAAACAGAATCGGCAGAGCGTGGCAATCTTTCAATACCTCAAAAAATAGAGTGGGTGTTTTTTCGCAGAGTGCTTTGTATAGCTCGGCCCAAACCCGGTCAGGAACCAGATGGTCAACTTCGCCGTTCTTTACCATGGTTTGCATTAAGTGCAGCGTTTCGTCTGCGATTTTAAAGCCCAGATGACCGTAGCGAGCGGCAAAGCGTGCGATTCGCAGAATCCTGACCGGATCTTCACAAAAAGCAGGTGAAATATGCCGAAAGATCCGTCGTTCAATATCTTGACGGCCGCCAAATGGATCAATAATTTCATCGGTATCTGATTTAGCGATTGCGTTGATTGTTAAATCACGGCGCATGAGGTCTTCTTCCAATGAGACCTCAGGATCTGCATGGATACAAAAACCTTTGTAACCGGGACCAATCTTTCTTTCCGTCCTGGCCAGTGCGTATTCGTCGCGGGTTACAGGATGGAGAAAAACGGGAAAATCCTTACCCACCGCCATAAAGCCCATTTCCAGCATGGATTGGGGGGTTTCGCCCAGCACGACCCAATCCCTTTCACTGACAGGAAAGTTCAAGAGTTCATCGCGAACAGCGCCGCCAACTAAAAAGGTTTTCATGTGGATGTATTCAATTGGAAAGGGTGTTTCATTTTTGGATTGTCGCAACAAAAGAATATTATGAATTTCCCGGCTAGTATAACGATGAAGCGTGAGCTCGCCAAAATTGCACAAATCATTTCAGGAGTCAGAGTGATAGAAATCATCGTGATCAGCATGTTGACAGGTGTTTTAGCCGGATTTTTAGGCGGGCTATTGGGTATTGGGGGGGGATTGATCATTGTTCCTGTCTTGCTGATAGTGTTCAAACATCAAGGGTTTGAACAAGAATTCATCATGATTATAGCGGTAGCAACCTCGTTAGCCAGCGTCATTTTTACAGCACTAGCGTCATCTTTGGCGCATCATCGTTTGGGTACATTAAATTGGGACAAGGCGTTACAGATGATCCCCGGTATAGCCATCGGCGCTTTGTGCGGAGCAATGATCGCAGAACGTCTGGCCTCGAATTGGCTGGAAACGGTTTACGCTATTTTTCTGATACTAGTTGGCTTGCAGATGGCTTTTCAGCTTGAGCCAAGGCAAGGTACTATCAAAAAATCCGGTGTGCTTGATTTTGTTGTATCGTGGATCATCGGTTTGGTTTCTTCTTTGGTGGGAATTGGCGGCGGTACTTTAACCGTGCCTTACTTGGTCAGTTGCCGTTATCCAATGCGTAACGCGGTTGCCATATCTTGTGCATGTGGCATTCCAATCGCATTAGCCGGAGCATTGAGCTATCTGGTATTGGGCTGGAATGCCGGGGGTATGCCAGCAGGGAGCCTGGGCTATATTTATCTTCCCGCATTTGCCGGTATCGTTGTACTAAGCATGCCCGCCGCCAGATTAGGTGCCCGGTGGGCTTATAAACTTCCGGTAAAGCATTTGAAGCGATATTTTTCGCTACTGATTTTTTTTATGGCGGCAAAATTACTCTTTCAATAAGAGAGGAACGACAATTTACATAGCCCGGCATAATCGTCATATAAGCGGAGGCATTTGTATTTTTCAGTTGTTAAAGACGATTCAGTTTTAAAAAATGGCCTTGTACGGAATGGGGTTTGCTTTTACAGATGCTTTCAAGCCAGTGGGACAGATTTGCTGAGAACAGAATAAGTGATGAATGCCTTGATTCGCTTAAAAAAAATTTAATAGTATAATCGTAGGTTATTTTTAGGTTATTTAAGGAGTGGTTATGCGAGTTATTCAGGAAGCTCTCACGTTTGATGACGTTTTACTGGTGCCTGCCCATTCAACGGTGCTGCCGCGCGATGTAGAAATGAAAACAAAATTAACGAAAGGGATTACGCTCAATATTCCTTTGGTTGCAGCGGCTATGGATACCGTGACGGAAGCAAGGCTCGCAATCGCGATTGCCCAGGAAGGAGGCATCGGCATTATTCATAAGAATATGACAGCTGAGCAGCAAGCGCGTGAAGTCAGAAAAGTAAAAAAATACGAAAGCGGCGTCATTAAAGATCCGATAACCGTTTCTCCGGATGTCAGTATCCGCGAAGTGCTCGCATTAACCCGTTCAAAAAACATTTCCGGCGTTCCTGTTGTTGACGGCGATGAGCTGGTAGGGATTGTAACCAGCCGGGATTTGCGTTTTGAAACACGCTTTGATGAACCCGTATCAACGGTGATGACGCCAAAAGACAGGCTGGTTACCGTCAATGAAAATGCTGATCACAAAGAAGCAATTGCGCTGCTTCATAAGCATCGCATAGAAAAAGTGCTCGTTGTGAACAAGGATTTTCATTTGAAGGGCATGATAACGGTTAAGGATATTCAGAAAGCCAAGGATTATCCTCAAGCGTGCAAGGATGATTTAGAGCGCTTGCGGGTCGGAGCGGCCGTTGGAACAGGTGAAGGCACCGAGGAGCGCGTTGATGCGCTGGTCAATGCGGGCGTTGATGTAATAGTCGTCGATACGGCTCATGGCCATTCTCAGGGTGTGATAGACAAAGTGCGGTGGGTCAAGCAAAACTACCCTCATGTTCAAGTGATAGGCGGAAATATTGCGACGGCCGCCGCCGCCTTGGCATTGGTAGAAGCCGGAGCCGATGCGGTTAAAGTCGGAATTGGACCAGGCTCAATCTGCACGACCCGAATCGTCGCAGGTGTCGGCGTGCCTCAGATTACAGCGGTGAGCAATGTAGCCGAAGCGCTTAAACCGTCAGGTGTGCCTTTAATTGCCGATGGGGGTATTCGTTATTCAGGTGATGTTGCCAAAGCACTGGCTGCCGGTGCCTATTGTGTCATGCTGGGCGGTCTGTTTGCCGGCACCGAGGAAGCGCCCGGCGAAGTTGAGCTGTATCAAGGCCGCTCCTACAAATCATATCGTGGTATGGGTTCATTGGGCGCGATGTCGCAACAGCAAGGTTCCAGTGATCGTTATTTTCAGGAAGGAACCGATACGGTTGAGAAATTGGTGCCGGAAGGCATAGAGGGAAGAGTGCCTTATAAAGGGAGTTTGTTTGCAATCATCCATCAATTACTCGGTGGCGTCAGGTCCAGCATGGGCTATACCGGCTGCAGCACTATCACAGATTTGCATGAGCGTGCCGAGTTTGTTCGGGTCACAACCGCTGGAATGCGCGAAAGCCATGTTCATGATGTGACTATTACCAAAGAAGCGCCTAATTATCATATGGATTAAAAGTGCACAAAAAGGACTGAAGCCGATTGCCCCATATTGATATGTTAACCCTTTACAATCCGAGTTTATAAAGTGATCACGCAACAAACACCTGATATTCATTCCGATAAAATTTTAATTCTTGATTTTGGCTCTCAATATACGCAATTGATTGCCCGCCGTATCAGAGAAATCGGTGTTTACTGTGAAATCTTTTCTTGTGATGCGGAGGCGGATGCCATTAGCAAATTTGCGCCGAAAGGGATAATTCTGTCGGGTGGGCCGGAGACGGTTACCCAGCATGATACGCCGCGTGCGCCGCAAATTGTTTTCGAGTTAGGAGTCCCTGTTCTCGGTATCTGTTACGGCATGCAAACAATGGCCGAGCAATTAGGCGGAAGAGTTGAATCCTCTGATCATAGAGAATTTGGTTATGCTCAAATTCGGGCCCGTGGTCATTCCAAGTTATTAAAAGGGATTGAAGATCATTTGTCACCGGAAGGCTACGGCTTGCTGGATGTATGGATGAGCCATGGCGATCGCGTTGTGGAATTACCGGATGGCTTTGCCTTGATCGCAAGTTCGGAAGGCGCACCCATCGCCGGAATTGCTGATGAAGCTCGATCCTTTTATGCTCTGCAGTTTCATCCGGAAGTGACTCATACCCGGCAAGGCGGGCGGATTTTATCGCGATTTGTAAATGAAATTTGCCGCTGTGAAGTGTTATGGACGGCGGGCAATATCATAGAAGACAGTATCCGTGCAGTGCGTGAAAAAGTGGGGACCGATCATGTGATTTTAGGTCTCTCCGGAGGTGTGGATTCTTCTGTCGTAGCCGCTTTGCTGCATCAGGCTATTGGTGAACAATTGACATGTGTGTTTGTCGATACCGGGCTGCTGAGACTGAATGAAGGTAACCAGGTTATGGCAACATTTGCCGAACATATGGGTGTCAAAGTCATCAGGGTCAATGCGGAGCAACGCTATTTGTCGGCGTTGGAAAACATAGACGATCCCGAGCAAAAACGGAAAATTATCGGCAATTTGTTCATTGATATTTTTGATGAAGAAGCCGCCAAGCTCAAGGATGCCAAATGGCTGGCACAGGGCACCATTTATCCGGATGTCATTGAATCTGCCGGGGCAACAAGCGGTAAAGCCCATTTGATCAAATCGCATCATAATGTGGGCGGTTTGCCTGAAAATATGAAATTGAAACTGGTTGAGCCCCTACGTGAATTGTTCAAGGATGAAGTCAGGAAATTAGGCGTGGAACTGGGTTTGCCTTACGAAATGGTCTACAGACACCCTTTTCCGGGGCCTGGTTTGGGTGTCAGAATTCTTGGCTCAATCAAAAAAAGCTATGCGGATTTGCTACGTCAAGCGGATGCCATTTTTATTGAAGAGCTTTACCGACACGAGCTTTATGAAAAAGTCAGCCAGGCATTTGCCGTCTTTTTGCCGGTCAAATCGGTAGGCGTGATGGGCGATGGGCGCCGATATGATTATGTTATTGCGTTGCGCGCCGTCGAAACAATTGATTTTATGACCGCACGTTGGGCTCATTTGCCTTATGATTTTCTTGATCTGGTTTCGCGAAGAATTATTAATGAAGTATCCGGCATCTCGCGTGTAACCTATGATATTTCCGGTAAGCCTCCGGCAACGATAGAGTGGGAGTAGAAGCAAACGAAGCCGATGTGGCCTGGATGCGGCATGCGCTACGTTTGGCCCAGCGAGCCGAAGCTTTGGGAGAAGTGCCTGTCGGAGCCGTCATTGTCAAAGGTGATCGTTGCATTGCTGAGGCATGGAACAGCCCTATTGCGACGCATGATCCATCAGCCCATGCAGAAATTCTGGCGATTCGCGAGGCAGGAAAACAGTTACAAAATTACCGGCTTATCGATACCACTTTATACGTAACGCTGGAACCTTGTGTGATGTGCATGGGTGCGATAGTTCATGCGCGAATTGGTCGACTTGTTTTTGGAGCAAGAGATGAAAAAAGGGGAGCCGTCTGTAGCATCATGAATTTGGCCTCAGCCCCTTTTTTAAATCATAAAGTAGACTGGTCGGGAGGCGTTATGGAAGCTATCTGTTCAGGAATGTTAAAAGATTTTTTCAAGGCTAGACGCTGAGTTATTTTAGCTTTTAGCCGATTTATAATGCTTGTGGCAGCATCGGCATAATCGGGGGTGTTTTCAACTCGGGTTCCGGCGATTCTATCTGCATGGCATTTTTCTCAATGATATTTTCTTCTGTCAGCCACACCAGCAAATCGAAATAACTTCTGATATTTTCCACATAACGTGTCGCCTCATTACCTCGTGCGTAACCATGCCGGGTTTTTTTATGCCATTTCGGCTGACTAAGCAAAGGCAATCTTTTTTTGACATCCACCCATTTGTCCGGATTGCTGCCCTGTTGAGCGGTCAGGATTCTTGCGTCTTCAACATGGGCTTTACCGACATTATAAGCGGCTAGAGCAAACCAGGTCCTATCCGGCTCAGGAATTGGAGTTGGAATCTTGTCAATGGTCAGTGAAAAGTAACGAGCGCCGCCTTCTATGCTTTGGTAAGGGTCGGTTCTGTTGCTGATACCCATTTCCGAAGCCGTTATATTGGTCAGCATCATCAGGCCTTTAACTCCCGTCGGAGACGTTGTGTCTTTAAGCCAATGAGACTCCTGATAACCGATAGCTGCCAGAAGCCGCCAATCAAGATGGTATTGGTCCGCTGCATTCATGAAATGCGCCTGATATCTGGGGAGGCGTTGCCGGATGTGGCGACGGAATGTGCAATTGCCTTGGTAGGACAAGACGTTGGCATGACCATAATGACGCTCCAGCAACTGCTCCAGGGTTTTATTTTGTTTAATCAGGCTAAAAAAAGAATTGACCTCGTCATAAAGACTTGAATCGCGGCTATTTTCGAGCGCCCAAGCCAAACGCCGGGGCTCTGATATATCAAATGCGATTTCCAGTTTGGGATAAATGCGCTGCAGCAACTGTAGCTGGTTGGAATCTGCGAGGGTATAGTCGATCAGCCCTTCATTGACCAGATAGAGCAGGGCATTGGTATCAAGATAGCTGTTAATATCCCATTCTAAATTAGGAAAAGTCAGTTGATTATCAAGCAGGGTTTGTTCGTGGCTGGTGCCTTTGACAATTTCGAAGACACCGCCACTTAGACTAGGAATATCTTTAGGGCGTCTTTTATCGGTTCGGTAAATAAGCTGTTCGGTAATCTCGTCATACGGCAAGCTGAAACGCATAACGTGTTGACGTTCCTTGGTAATTGTCAGGCCTGCCGCTGCTATATCGCCTTGTCCCCGGCTTATTCTGGCCAGGATGCCATCAAAAGTTTCGGGTATGACAAAGTGGGCTTTAACGCCCAGATGCTCAGCAAATAAAAGTGCCAGATCGTATTCCAGTCCCGTATAACCATCAGGGCCTTCATAATAGGTCGTTGGGTCGATGCGCGTGAGGACTTTGATAATACCTTTTTTTTTAACTTGCTCCAGCTTGTTGAGCATGGAAAAGTCTATATCACAGGTCGATAAAAGCGCAATCCAACTGAAACAAATTAACAGTCTTGCAATGATGAACACTAGAGACGTAATTTTTTGTACGTGTTAATCAGGTTATTAGTCGAACTGTCGTGACTAGTGCTTAGTTCATCCGATAAAAGCTCGGGTAGTATGGCTCTGGCGAGTACTTTGCCAAGCTCAACCCCCATTTGATCAAAGGAATTGATGTTCCAGATAACGCCTTGTACAAAAATTTTATGTTCGTAGAAAGCAATCAAAGAGCCAAGCGTTTTAGGTGTCAGTTTTTTGAACAGAAAGGAATTGGAAGGCTTATTACCTGAAAATACCTTGGATGCCACTAAAGCTTCGTTTTCTCTGTCTGACGCAGAAAGCGAGGCTTTCACTTCATCTGCTGTTTTACCGCGCATTAAGGCTTCCGGCTGAGCTAAAAAATTTGAAATTAAAATTTCATGATGGTCAGGTAACTCATAATGACTGTAGGCTGCGGCAAGGAAGTCGCAAGGAACCAATTTGGTACCTTGATGCATCAACTGATAGAAAGCATGTTGACCGTTTGTTCCCTGTTGTCCCCAAATGATTTGCCCTGTGCTGTAATCAACCTTATTGCCGTGCATATCCGTGCTTTTGCCATTACTTTCCATGTCACCTTGTTGCAAGTAATCTGAAAAGTGCCGCATGGATTGATCATAAGGCAGAATGGCATAGGATTCGGCGTTATGAAAATTGTTATACCAAATACCCAGCAGAGCCATGATTACCGGAATATTTTTGTCAAAAGGAGTTGTCCTGAAATGTTGATCGACTTCATGAGCGCCAAGAAGAAGTTCCTCAAAATTATCCATACCTACGTTTAGAGCAATAGATAAGCCTATGGCTGACCACAAGGAATAGCGTCCGCCAACCCAGTCCCAAAATTCAAACATGTGATCAGGATTGATACCAAATTCGGTGACATTCTCGGTATGGGTGGAAATGGCGACGAAATGCTGGCTGATCGCACTTTCATCTTTGGAATGTTGTAACAACCAGTTTCGTGCGGAACGAGCATTAGTCATCGTTTCTTGGGTGTTGAACGTCTTGGAGGCGACAAGAAACAAAGTGGTTTCGGGTGATAAAGGTTTGAGTGTTTCAATCAAATCCGCTTGGTCGATATTTGAAACAAAATGCACTTTCAGCGATTTTGATGCATAAGGCGTCAATGCGGTTGAAACCATTTTGGGGCCTAAATTAGAGCCGCCAATGCCTATATTAACCACATCAGTAATTCGTTTGCCGGTATAGCCCAGCCATTTCCCACTTCGGACTTCGTCAGTGAAATGCCGCATCTGTTTCAATACGGCATTAATTTTTGGCATGACATCCTGATTTTCAACATAAACCGGGTGATTGCTCCGGTTTCTAAGCGCCGTATGGAGTACCGCCCGTTGTTCGGTATGGTTAATTTTTTGGCCGGAAAACATCGCTTCTGTTTTTTCGGTCAGGTTTGAATCGATTGCCAATTCAACTAATAAATCAAGCGTTGTGGGTGTAATTAGGTTCTTAGAAAAATCGAATAATATATCGTTGAACTGAATTGAAAGTTCATTGAATCGTCTGGGGTTTGACGCAAAAGCTTCTCTGAGTTGAAAGTTCTGCAGTGATGAATAATGATTTTGCAGTGCTTTCCAGGCAGGGGATCTTGTAGGAGAAGGCATTTATTTTGGCTCCAGAGTGGGTAGGTGGTCAAAAAAAATTCAAAAACAGATGCATATCGGAACGATTGCCAGTATATTAGATTTTGGTAATGTACTTGATTTAAGCGATGGGTGCGCGCATAGCATTAACTTTATTTGTAAAGGGTGATATGTTAGAGTTCATTGCCGTTATGGGGCGAAATTATACATGATGGACTTGAGTTTTATGACAATTGTTAATCTCGGTCCCCATTCTTAAGAATAAGTCTGAGAATAGCATAAAGCGATTATCGACAATAATAATTAACTACTACAACTGGAAGGTACTATGAATAAATCAGGTTTAGTAAGAAAGGGTCTGCTAACTATTATAGGGTTAGCTTTTTCTGCTACGTTGTGGGCGCATGGTGGTGCAGCGGGTACAGATACTGATCAGTGTAAATTTGAATTGGAGCCATCGCATTGGATTCATTACACTGCCTATCAGCCGAAAGCATTTCCTGCTGAAGACTTTTGTGGAAGCATTCCCAGCACCGGTACGTTGACGCAGCTTGTTTTTGATTATCAGGATGTTCGTTACCGGAATATGTCAATTGAATTCGAAGTGACAAAAGAACCTGAAGGTAAACGTGTATTCTTTCAAGAAGCCGCAAAGCATAAATCAGGAACTGTGGTGTTATCTTTGGAAAATGGCGTACCTGAACCAGGCAAATATCTGATCCACATTACTTTGGTTCCTGATCAAGGTGAAAGACTGGATGCTCATATGAGCTTTACAGCCGGCGCTGGTAAGGCTGCAAGTAAAGGAAGCTATGGTCTGTACGCATTTTTCTTATTAGCAGGTTTGTATGTTTTTTACCTGTCTAACGCGGGTTTCAAGAAAAAAATAGATGATCTAATAACAAAATTGAAAAACGCTTAATCAATCCCCATTTTAGCTTGCTATGACAGCACCCACTTTGATATAGCTTGGGTGCTGTCAAATCAAGCCATTCACGTAGCATGAAAATCGATCGCTGTTTATAAAATAATCAGTAACAGCAATGAAATTAAATAAATATGCAGTTTGACCAAATTTGCCAACCTGCTTGTCAAATAAGACAATAATTCTGCCATGGAAAGTGACGAAAAATTCAAAGGCTGCAAATTTTAGCGTTTGATCTTGATTGTATGCCCCCCAACAAATACTGATTTCAGTGGGAACTACCCGGAGCAGCTAAGGTCAACGTGGAGTGTTATTAATTCACCTTGTATCTATGAGGCGCGTTAAGTTATTACGCTTTAATGCAGTTGTATTATTATGAAAGAGTCTAGGAAGCGTTTAGTGCTTCAGTTACAAATATATACTTGTGGACATCGTGTAAGTCACTGATAAGATGAGCCAAGAAGTTTAAATTCGATTAGGTGGTAATAATGAAGTCTGGAATCTTGACGGTTTCGGCATTAAGTTTGTTGCTGATGGCAACTTTGAGTAATGCCAAGGAAATAGAAGAACACAATAATCTTATGGATCATGGCGGCGGCCACCTTATGGATATGGGCGGCGGCATGGTGATGGGGCAGAACACAGAGACCCTTCCGGGTGGCTGCGATAAAATTGCAGCGACAAAAGAAATTACTGTTCATGCCGGTCATAAGTACGCTGAAAAATTTCCTGGTCGTATGTTTGCCTTCGATACGCAGGAATACCAGTTCGAGCCTTGTACCAAGTTGACTGTCCATTTCATTAATGAAGACAGCATTCGCCATCAATGGATGATGCATGGCCTACCTAAATATTTATATCCTAAAGGTATGTTTCACTTGGAAGTTACAGGGCCCGGCAAAATTTCCGGAACGTTGATTCTGCCGCCGGGCGATAAAACTTATCTGGTTCATTGTGATATTGCTCAGCACATGGAAAAGGGAATGAAAGGCCAGTTAAAGGTAGGTAAGGGAAGCGGAGATTTGCCAAGCATACCGGGGGTTACCGCTTATGTTATACCCGATGACTATGGAATGGCGAAAGTTGATATACCCGTGAGTCAGCAACCTGCTATTAATCCTAACGCGGCTATAGAATCAAAACCAGTAACGGCACCCTCTGTTCAAGACCAAAACGACTCCTTAATTTCAGGTGTACTGGTTATTGGCTTGGCGGCAGGGTTACTGATTGCTCCATTCATGGCGCGTAAGTTCAAGGGGATGAGCGTTTCTGAGGTGGTTTCCTATTTGTTTGAATTAATCGGGCAAGGCATAGGGTTTATAACAAAATTGATTGTCAAGTTGTTTAATGCGATTTCATCAAACAAAAGCAAATCATTACCTGAGAAATAAGATTTAATTTGATAAAACCCCTGCTGCATTAGTGTCAGGGGTTTTTTTATGGGCGATAGATTGGGACGTTTTTATTGGAGTTGTTAAGTCTGTTTTTTAGCGCATTTATCTCATCCACTCTCGCGCCAGGGGGGTCAGAAATTGTTCTGGGTTATTTGGTTCTGGGCGGCGGTTATGATGTGATGATGTTGGTTCTGATCGCGACGATAGGAAATACGTTAGGTGCAATAACAACGTGGTTTTTAGGTCTGTGTGCCGCAAAAAAACTCCCATTGGAAAATTTACTGCCAAAAAACAAGCAGCGAGCAATTGATTGGATGAGGTCTTGGGGTAAATGGTCTCTATTGTTTTCTTGGCTGCCTGTTATTGGTGACGGATTTTGTTTTGCAAGTGGTTGGTTGAAATACCCATTGATAACTTTTGTACTTTTTGTAACAGTGGGGAAATTTAGCCGGTATGCGATAATTGCCTGGTTGCTTGTAGAGGGGTGATTTTTGGTTTGTCCCCTGATTGTAAAATAAATTAGAGTCAAAAATGTTAAAACACTTTCCTAAAACCGGTGTGGTTTATGAGCATAGAACACGCGATTATTTTATAGCCGGTTTTACTTTTTTTTGTGTGGCAGTCTGTCTAATATCAGACGCCAATGCTACCTTGGAAAAACAAAATGCGTTGGGTGTTTGTGGCTGGGTATTTTTATTTGGGCTTTTGCTTGGAGAGAATCACGAAGTCAGAATGCAAGTGCTGATAGCCGTTATATTCGCTACGATTGGAGAACATTTTGCATCGCCGTTTATGGGGGGTTATACCTATCGTTTTGAAAATGTGCCCGCTTATGTTCCTCCGGGACACGGGATGGTTTACCTGACTGCGGTAGCTTTGGCGCGATCCGGATTTTTTCAGGGTTTCGCACGACAAATTGCAGCTTTCGTCGTTATCGTGTGCGGCTTGTGGTCAATATGGGGGGTTAGCGGTTTGCCAGAGCAAGGTGATTCTGTAGGCGCTTTATTATATTGTGTATTTTTAGGTTATTTATTTAAAGGCCGATCGCCTATGGTTTATCTGGCGGCATTTTTTATAACCACTTGGCTGGAATTGATAGGAACTGCGATGGGTACTTGGGCTTGGGCGCCGATCGATCCGGTGTTGAGTTTGCCACAAGGTAATCCGCCCAGCGGAGTCGCTGCATGGTATTGTTTGGTGGACGCAGTGGCAATGATGGGCGCTCCGCCTGTATTGAGAGCGTTAAAAGCAAGCCTGGGATCTGTGTTTGTGAGCAAGTCGATACCAGAAACCTCTCAAAGTACAGAAAGCGAATGATAAAAAGGGTTTTTTGTGAATTTCGGATTAATTAAAGTCACTGGAGATATGAGATGAAAAAATTACTAATATTGATGTTATTGACCACATCGCCGCTTTTCGCTGCTGATTGGACGCTGAGTTCAAAAGATTCGACATTTAATTTTATGAGTACAAAAAATGCAGCTGTGACAGAAGTGCACACTTTTTTGAATCTTTCAGGAGAAATAAATGGCAATAAAGGCAAATTAAACATTGATCTAGCCAGTGTTGAAACTCAGATACCCATTAGAAATGATCGAATGAAAGAACATTTGTTCGATATTAAACAGTTTCCACAAGCAACCGTTGAGATCAGTCTTGAGCCCAAAATATTTGATTCGTTACAAAAAGTCGGATCAATGACAGATCTACCCGTAAAGGCAAGTCTAGATCTGCATGGCATGAAAAAAGAAATTAGTGCCAAATTGAGAATTATAAAATTGGCCGATAGCAAGCTTATTGCTTCCACATTGGAACCAATTATTTTGATTCCTGGCGATTTCGGTCTGGAACCGGGCGTTAAAAAGTT
Source organism: Methylomicrobium sp. (assembly GCA_018333785.1). GTDB lineage: Bacteria > Pseudomonadota > Gammaproteobacteria > Methylococcales > Methylomonadaceae > Methylicorpusculum. The sequence goes on from JAGXSU010000032.1 coordinate 37,000, forward strand.
AATGGAAATCGCCAAACTTAATAGTATTAGCAGTGCGGTACCGGTTACATTCAGCTTGGTATTTGAAAAGAAATAAAGAATCTTTTACTCTCTGGGAGAACTCATTTGAGTTCTCCCAGACTTCATATTCTATGAGTGCTTGCTTCATGTGCTCGTTAATCATAAAGACTTAATTCATAATTGACGTAAAGGCAGAATTGCTTTTAGCCGATCTCATCATCAAGCTGTAAGTTTGTTACAAGGAAATTCAGTCGCACTAGGTTTGTTTGATTAAGCATTTTTAATCGAAATTTTTTATAAATTAATAATGAGTTCGAAAATCCATCAATAACTATAAGAGACACTCAATTTTGGCAAAGACACAAACAAAAGCTAAAAACATGAAGCAAAGAAACGGGTTGAAGATTTATAAAAGACTCTTAACGTATGTGGTTCCTTATTGGCGCTGGTTCGCAATAAGTGTCATCGGCTTTATGCTTTATGCGGCAACTCAGCCTCTGTTTGCTGCCATCCTGAAGCATATTATTGATTCTCTGCAAGGTAACACGCGCGAAAGTATTTATATTATGCCTCTAATCTTTATAGGGTTGATGCTGGTGAGAGGCATCGGGGCCTATTTGGGAAATTTTTTTATTGCAAAAGTTTCGACCACTGTGGTGCATGTTCTCAGATGTAAGATATTTGATCATTACACACTATTACCTACAGCGTATTTCGATTCCAACAATAGCGGCTACATGATGTCGCGAATTACTCATAATGTCGGAGAGGTTACGCAGGCAGCAACTGATTCAGTAAAAACGATTATCAGAGAAGGATTAACAACGATTGGGCTCATTGGATACCTTATCTATATAGATTGGTTATTGGCGCTTGCATTTATGTCAGTAACACCTTTTATTACCTGGCTAGTGATCTATGTCAGTAAACGGTTGAGAGCGTTAAGTCGCAAAATTCAAGACACCGTGGGAGAAATGACGCATATTACTTCAGAACTGGTAAGCGGACACAGAATTGTCAGGAGCTATGGCGGGGAAGAATATGAAAAGGAGCGGTTTAAAAAAAGCAGTCAGTATCACCGGCGTCAAAGTTTAAAATTAGAGGCTACATCAGCAATACACGGGCCTTTGATGCAGTTGATTATAGGTATTGCTTTAGCTGGTCTGATGTACATGTCTTTGGTTATGATGCAGACGGCGACTGCGGGAGAATTTGTCGCATTTCTAACGACAGCATTTTTACTGCCGAGACCTATTCGACAATTAAGTGATGCAAACTCGAAAATTCAAAAGGGAATGGTTGCCGCAGAGTCATTATTTATAATTCTCGACGAGCCTCCCGAATCAAATGAAGGTCCGTTAAGTATTGAGCATTGTAAAGGTAGGATTGATTTTAAAAACGTCAGCTTCAAATATGAAGGCTCTGACACGTATGCAATAAAAAATATAAGCTTTACCGTCTTGCCGGGGCAAACGGTTGCGCTAGTAGGGGCGTCGGGAGGTGGAAAGAGTACGCTAATCAATTTACTGCCCCGCTTTTATAATTATAAGGAGGGGAAAATATTGCTGGATGGCATAGAGATCAAGCAATACACCCTGGAAAATCTGCGTAAGCATATTGCTTTGGTTACTCAGCATGTAACACTATTTAATGACACGGTTGCAAAAAACATTGCATATGGCCATCTAGAGGGCGTTGCCTTAGAAAAAATAGAAAAAGCAGCTGAAGCGGCATTTGCGATGAATTTTATCGAAAAAATGCCAAATGGCCTTAATACTGAAATTGGTGAAAATGGCGTTAAATTATCAGGTGGTCAAAAGCAACGATTGGCACTTGCTAGAGCGCTTTTGAAAGATGCTCCGGTTTTGATATTGGATGAAGCAACGTCTGCACTAGATACCGAATCAGAACATTACATTCAAGCGGCCTTGAATCAGGTGTTAAAAAACAGGACGACTATTGTGGTAGCACACCGATTATCAACAATTGAAAATGCAGACGTTATTATTGTGTTGGCTAATGGACAAATCGTAGAACAGGGCGACCACAAAGAATTGCTCAAGAAGGGCGGAGCCTATGCAAAACTTTATAACATGCAATTTAAAGATAAAAACAATGACTTGGCCATTGCTAGTCAAGTTGAGCAAAAAAATCAAACAAAAGCTTGACAGATAAGGAAGATATTGTAGAATGTGCAGCTCTTCAGCGGTCAGGATGACGGTGAGGGGTCAGGGAGGAAAGAAAAGTTAAACAAGGAGTTGACAACGAAAAACGAGTCTGTATAATAGTCAGGCTAAACAGGGCGAAAGTCCTGGCTCTTTAACAAGTCGATCAAAATAATTTGTGTGGGTGCTTGTGGTGCGATGTCTGGCAGTTAAAAAGAT
>JAGXSU010000033.1 GCA_018333785.1 Methylomicrobium sp.
CCGGTACCGGCCATTGCTTCAGGAGCAAGCGCGACAGCAGCAGCAACAAAAATGGCCAAGAATAGTTTAGATGTAAACAGTGCTTTCAATTTGTTCATTTGAAGAACTCCAAAAATAGGCTTGATGAGGGTTGTCAGCTATTTGCAATTCACTGACCGAGGTTCTGTTCCGGAACACGGTCATTGTCAACAAAAAATCAGCGGTGTATAAGCGCGAAAGACCAGCCTATCAGGTGTTCTTTTGATGGACAGACGAAAGGCAGCCTATTTCGAACCCCTTTCTGCGCGACGGGCAAAAAAAACCGGACTTTCGTCCGGATTATTTTTTTATCACCTCGGCGTTCTGTCCGACAAAGGCGATATGGCCCTCCCCGGGGACCGGAATCGCTCCCCAAGATGCCATCGCCTGCTTTCGATCTCTGTATATAAGTACCCATCAGCATGCAGATCACCGTCATCATCCTCCCATGGCGCCACCCATATCCGCATGACTTGCGCTTGCGTCCGAATGGGTACTGGTTGTTCGATACTGGGAACGGCTACCTGGCTATTCCTGGTTGCGTTTGAATGAGCCAGAACGCCACGAGATCCGCTGGCACTGCCTTTGTCATTCTCATCTAGGGTTTTTACGTAATCCGAAGACTCTGTTGCTTGATAGACTTGCCGGGCTGACATACAGCGCACGCCTTCAATGCCGCCGGGACAGGAAAAATCGCCTTGCCCTATACTCAAGAAAGAGCAACCGTTTAAAAGCAGAACAGTTGCCGTTAAAAAAGCCAAATTTAAGTAACCCTTATTTACCATTTAATTCATCCTCAAGGTCTTTTTCTAAGAGGGTTTTGAACGATTTCACTCCACCCTTGAAGGTGTTTTTCGAAGGCAGAAACACGAATGGCACGCCCTGAATATCCAGAAGTTTCGTTGCCACTACCGCTTTTTGCAGCGGTTTTAAGTCACACGAACCTTCTTCCCTGACCAACGCCGGCAGCGTTGAATAATCCTTTGCGATCAGTGCTTTTAATGACTGCTCTTTGTCTTTATTGCAGATCAGTTTTTTACTGATTTCTGCCGATTCCTTGCCAAGCACGGGGATCAATACGAGTTTGAATGCGTATTCATTCCCCAGTGGCTCAAGCTGTGCAATCAGCTCGTGACAGTAGTTACATTGAGGGTCTACGAATATCGTAACTTCCTTTTTTCCTTGTCCTATGGTCAGTGTCGAAAGTTCATCCGGATTGAACCCTATCTTGCGCAGATCGACTTTTTCTATTCCCTTCGTGTCCGCTACGGAGCCAATAATTTTACCTTGCCACATGTCGACCAATTTAAAATTACCGGCTACGACGAAATGTCCATTATCGGTAATCAAAAATGTCTTATCTCCTGCCTTAACCATCGACAGTCCGGTGACGGGTAACCGCTTAACTTCGTCCACGCTGCGCATGACGTCTTTGACTTCAGCTGTCATTTCGGTGTCGGTTTTCCTTGTTTCAAGCTGAGAACTATCCTGGCCTGCCGCCTGGATAACACCACTCAACGTCAATAAAGCCGATACCCCTAATAACTTTTTCACCATTTTTGTCTCCCTATTATTTTTTATTGAACGGTTATCTAACAAAGCCGCTCATTCCACCGTAACCGCCGTATCCAACCCCGCGAGACCCACCGCCAAATCCGCCTGAGCTTCGTCCGCCGTAACCTCCCATGCCACCGCCGAGGCCGCTCATTGAGCCTTGGCCAAAGCCATCTTGGTTTGCGCTATACAGGTTGTTGCTGTTTCGTCCGCCGCCTTGTAGATTGGTGTCAGCACCTGATTTGGATTTTGTATTAAGAGACATTCCTCTTATCATGATGAAATCTATCTTTCTCCCCGCATCCACTTCGACGATTGGGAAAATGTTTTTTGCCATATCAAGATAGTAGTCAGCAATTTGTTCCGCAGCTCCCTTGACCCCCCCCATGATTGCCTGCCCCCCTAGCATTTCAGGCGATGGGTACTGAAATTGCTGCTCTTGCCCAGGTATCGCACCTGTTTGCAGAGCTCTTACTTGCTGAGGTGCAAACGCTTGAGCAATTCCAGACACAAATCCTGAAAGTAACGCATTCCCTATGATTTGTCCGTTTTTGCTTACCAATCGGCCTCTTACCCCAGCCTTGCCATCTTCGCCAACTGAATAAGCATCCATTGCCGTTTCGATGACTGCGCCATCTTTCTTTACGCAAGAGATACGCTCCGCTCTCATGTAAGCTCTTTCTGCACTCAGGTCGCCATAACCACTGGCAATCAAGAAACACTCTCTAATGTCCATCCTATAACGGTTAGGTAAAATTGCTTCATGCTTGATCCGTAACAAAGCCGGAAAGGGATCACTACGAGATTGATTGGAAGTAGGGGCATCAAGACCTGTCACCAGCGTTCCACTTAAAATACTACCGGCCGGCAAAAACATATCGGGTACCCCGTTTTTGCTTGACGCCTTTTTTATGTTCACGAACTCCGTGATTTTTTTTCCTCCATTTTTTTTGCTGCTATCCTGGTCATAAGCTGATGCCGCACCCTTATCGCTCTTTTTTCCTTCTTCACCTGAACCGGTCACAACTCTGATTTTTGGCCCTGTTTCAGCGGGAGCCACATCGCTTTCAGCTATTGCCGGTATCTTTTGACCGATTAACTCCGGTTCAAAGGCATCTTTCCCTTTTTTTTCTTTCCTTTTTTTATATTTCCCACCACCAGCGTCATCCATCGGTAATTCCGGCAACGGCACTTGGCTTTTTAACGTCTCTTGAGCGGCATCAATCTTTTGGTAAAGCTCCGTCGTTTGCAGTGCCAGCTTTTCTGTTCTCCTGTTCAGTTCTTCCGTTTGCTCCTTAATCATTCTCGAAGCGTCCTGGATTTTGGCGTCCTGAAGCTGGAAACTCATTTTGATATCGGAAAAATCCTCCGTCAGTTTTTTGATTTTTCCGCCCATTGCATCGATGGAAACATCCCGTGGACTTTTCCCGGTGAAAAGTGTGTATTCCACTTTTCTCGGTTTCTGCATGAAGTTTTTGGAATTGTCATCGGATGTACTGACAATCAGAATGGCCGCCACGACAAAAATCGCAGCTCCACCCCCTATCTGCGTGACTTGTTTGCGTTTCGACGGATCAAGTGTTTCATACCATTCGATCAGTTTTTCCTTGGCGGTCTTCTTTTCCAGATCAATCACAATGTTTCTCCGTCAATTACAGCAATGCAGGTCTGATTTCTTCGCCGCTTTTACCTTCAGGCAATCGCAACAGAAGGTAGATTTCTGTTTTTTCCCCTGGCTCTATCCTCACTCTTGGCCACGCGGCAACAGCCATTGTGTCTTCATTCGCACAAAATGCCTCTTCAAAAATCACCGCGTTATTGCCATTGTTTTGACCAATCAGAATAATGATTCTGGAATCATGCCCAGACAGTAATTGACCCGCCCAGTAAGTCAGGTTGGGATCATGACAAAAGGCTCGGTCTCTTAACTCTTCGGTTACTTCTTCCATCGTAAATCCCTGTGGGATTTGTTGTTTTCCAAGGTTTTGCATGATTGCTTTTACCTCATTGATATAAGGTAAGTCTTGACGGAAAAGCCTGTCCGTTTTCGAGGATCCGACTTCGCCTTGAGCGCCCTTTGCTGCATCGCCTTCAATACGAATTTCAACAGGCGTAATTAATTCCTGCGGTGAAAGTTGCAGTGATGCAGCATCGCCAGTTTCTGCGTCAGAAATAAACAGGCTCACCGGTGTTTCTGAGTCAGTTGCAATATAAATTGCTGAACCATCAATTTTCGTTTCCACGTTGTCTACCGTCAGGACTTTGGGGTCTGCATAGGGAGTGACTATTCGATTCAGCTTGCCTTTTGCAACGATCACACTTTCAGTGCTTCCGGGTTTGGGTTTGATCGTAATACCTGATTGCATTCCAAGATCGAGCTCTTGTTTATTCATTGCGCGATTTTCTTTGGGTGGTTCAGGTGCCTTATCAATAATCTTGGGTCTGTTTTTAAGTTTGGATCTTTCTTCAGCGACTGGCCCCGGTGCATATTGCCCATCATTGGCGACCTGCTGATCCCCTTCAGGCGGATTAGCCGTAATCGTTGCTGTCGCCGATTCAGGCTTGCCATTGATCATCCCGTTCGGGTATAAATCGCCACTTTGATTGTCGTTTTGTGGGTTCTCCAAATCCCCCGCAAGACCTTCCTGGTGTGGGCTTAACGACGTTCCATCCAATGCTTGAAACGGCAGTTCTGGCGGAAGTTCATTCGCCATCGTTGCTGATGAAATCAAGATTGATACAACCGATAGAATCAATGGTTTTAATTGCATGCAACGCTCCTATTTTTTAATTTGCTTTTGACGTTCTTCTTGCATCTTTTGCTTTGCCTCTTCTTTCTGAATGATTGAAAGCAATTTAGGCATGCCTTTATACGAGGACATATGCGTGATGATCGGCGAATATTGTTTAACGTCTATCTTGAATTCAAAGGTTTGCTCCGTAGGACTTGATTTGCCGCCGACGCCGGTCATTCGGTTTTTACCAGTAACAAACACCTTGTCAGTTTGGGGCTCATAAGTCACCTGCACGATATCAAAGCTCGACGACACTCTCTCTTGTTTAAGCGTTTCAAGTTCCTGAGCAATTTGTTCTGAAACGATTGATCTGATTTCGCCTGTTACCATGCCGCTAAATGACGCCAGGACGAAATCTGCATTTTCCGGTGTCACATTACCGATTAAAGCCGCTGTATACATTCCCCACGATTTTTTATACCCTTCGGATGCTTTGTTTTTGGCTACTTCCGATTTTTCCGATAGACTCGGCGGAATCAGCACTATTGCGGTGTCTTTCTTTAGCCAGCCAACCAATGTCAGTAGATTAAGCGTCAATAAAAAGATGCAAACAAATTTCAGGAATCTGTTTGATTCATGGAGACTTAGCCATGTTGATGCGAAATTTTTATAGAGCATTCTGATTTCCTAAAAGAATCGACGGATAAACGACAAGGGTCTCGATGTGGGTGTCGTTTCATAGGACCCCAGACTCACATACCAGTAGAGGGCGTGTATCAAAAAGCCATTCGCCTGTCTGTCCTTGAGCTTTCTGTATAACTTGATGCCGACCAAGCCTAAAGCGAGCAGTACACCCAGATAATCCACCAAGATGCCAACACCAAAAGCGATAGCCATCAGGATGAACTCGTCGAATTCCCAAAAAAGAATTTGTTGTGGATCGTCCAAATAATTAGGAATGTCTCGCATTTCTATCTCTCCGTTATAGGAATCAATTCTGCTCTTCGATTTTTCAATCGCCCTTCTTCCGTGTCATTGCTTTCAGCCGGGGAACTTTCACCCAATCCTTCGGCCGAAATTTTTGACGCGGCAACGCCCTGCTTAATCAGGTAATTGCGTACCGAAATCGCACGCCTGGTTGATAACTTTTTGTTGTATTCACTGGACCCTTTTGAATCTGTGTGTCCTTCAATGCTTACATGCATCATCGTTGACGGTGGAATTCTTTGCAGAAAGTCATCTAGCTTCTGAGTTTCACTGACTGACAGATCCGCTTGATCAAATTCGAACAAAACCGACTGAATTTCAGGTAAAACCGTTTCCAGTACCGGAGGAAAGGGGAACGTTTGCAGCGAATAATTCGACATTGACCCACTCTCAGCGGGAACGATTTCCTTTCCAGGTAGCGATAGCGTGTGCTCAAACCCTCCCTGGATAATGGCCTGATCCCGCAGCCAACCCACCTTTTGATAAGAAAGATCACTGACGACGGGCGGCAAATAGATTTTCACGGTGATTTCTTCACAGCGATCGCTAGACAGACTAAATGGACAATCCTGCGTCGTCGCACAAGCTGTCAATGCAATCGTTGTTGCTATTACGATAGGGATTTTATTTAAGTTTCTCATTGATGATTTTCTCGAATCGCTCTACATGATTTGCGTAACTATTGCCGCGAACGGCATTGGTGGGTGCATGATAATCGGCGACAGTTTTTCGAATGTCGTTCTGCGCACGCAGTGCTTTCAGATAGCTTGCCGCGACAGTTATGTTGGTTTTTGGGTCGAGCAAATCGAGTTCGTTGGAAACCTGGTTTCCATGCCAATACAGGTTCACTTGCATTATTCCGACATCCACATTCCTGATTCCTTGCTCTATGAGCGCTTTCAGTGCCTGTTCTGCTGCTTCTTTATTTGCGTACCGCCTGGGACCGGCTTTGATACCCTTTTTGCTTTTATTGATGTTTAGCGTCCAGGGCCACGGACGAAAACTTCCATCTCGCCAACGCATTCCGCTCTCTTGGACGGCTATCCCATAGAGTGTTGCCACGTTGATACCCGCATAACTGGCAGCAACACCCCAAACGCTGTTGTCCAAAACAGAATTCGAATTGGCGTTAACTGAGATGGATAACGTCAAAATTAATGGCACTATTTTTTTTATGTTCATACTGCTGATATTAAACGGCCACAAAAATTTTCATCCGGGCGAAAGACGCGCTTTTTCGGCCTGTTTCGATTGTTTTGGCTGATTTATCCAAAAAAATTGGGCTTAACCCTTTTAATTACCTGTCCCGGATCCTTATCTGTCTTGTCTTTACTGTCGACCCCAAGAATCCGGACAGCCGTTTAAGCTATGCCCTGACGGGAAATGAAAGATAGAAGATGAGCGAAAGCAAACGGAAGATAGTGACAGGCGTCCAAAAAGCCAAGGTAGCCTTGGCAGCGGTGAGAAGGCACGAAGACGATCAATGCTCAGAATGATCCGGACCGGTTGTATGCGAAGATCGGGCACCGCAACATGGCGCTGGATTGGCTTAAAAAGCAGAAAAAGCGATTATTGAAAGGCGTTGATTAAAATGACTTTCTATTTTTGATGTAATTACTTACAGATTGTCAATCAGATACTGCCGTTGTTCGTCAACATTGGTTTCATTGGTTTGCTTGTTTAACCTATCAATTACACTGTAATTATTAGTGCCAGGCAATTTGCCTACTGTTGAGTACTGAGGGCTGTACCTTTCTTCTATTTTCGCATCATTTATTGCCATAATACCGGATACTTTCAACATATTAATCCATTCACCAAAATTCATTTTATCGAAATCCAGGGATCCAATTTGACTTAAACTTAATCCCTCGCAACTCGGTTCTTTGGGTTTACCAAAATTCATATTCAACTGTCTTCTTGCTTGTTGCTGAAATATTCTTGCAAATGGACTTGAAAAACAGCAGTAAGCCTGTCTTCTAGCAACGCACACCCCTAATATCTTATCGGAACAATAACTGCCTATTTCACCGCTAGCAGTACAAAGTTTTTGATCTTTGTACATCTGCAGCTTCATTTCATCCTCCGTGCATGCAAACACCATCTGCACCACCATTTTCGCTATCTGATAGATCGCATAAATTATCCCAACAGCTGTTATGACAGATGATAGGAGTGATCCTGCCATTGAATAGGTTGTTGTTACTGCTGTCCCTGTTCCCGTTGTTGTTGCTGATAAAATTGTTGATGCTGCAGTTTTACCGAATGTTGATGCTATCCATTCTCCAAGCCATTGAACAGCCTGTGCTTTTATTGTTGATATACTTAAATTGGTAGAGACTTCCTCCCCTAGCATCGATACAACAGAATCATACATTGATGTAAATGTATCTGTAATTCCGTTATATATCTCTGTCATCCCTGTTACTGGTGTTTGAAACACCGTTCCATTAGTCACTAGACTCCATGCACCTGTGAGGCCATTATTGGCATTTTCGAGTCCAAATGCGTATATTTGGGCTGATGTATCCGCTAAATACCAACTGTCTGCCGCTAACATTATGTAATCGATCCAACTGCCCTGTATAGGCATATTACAACAATCAACTGATCCAAGAATTGACAGGTCAGCCATTCTGCAGGTGTATCCTTCCCCTTCAAAAAATTGACATACCCCTTGATTTGGGTCGCATGACATCTGTTTTTGTGTTTCGTTTAAGGTTTGTATTGCGGTTGCAGCTTTTATAAAGTCTTCGTTTGATTCCTGCTTAGGGCTTACACATTCCCCCCCCATGCATCGGATATCAGCATCACAAATAGTGTTTTCTCCATTATTGCTAATATCGCATTCTGTGTCATGATTAGTTCCACAATCATATGTGACAACAAAATCCCTACATGCACCCGTTACAGGATCTATTGACTCATTGCCATTTTCATCTTTTTCGCATTCTTCTTTGACATATGCACACGACGATAATGATTCACAGGTGTTGTTATCTTCCAAGTCATAATTGTATTGTGGGCAAACCTGATAGCCTTGATAATCCGTATAGCACTCCAAAGATATCAGTCCCGGCCTTCGTGTTTCAGCTGAATAGCATATGGGCGCTGGCGGCGATTTTGGCGCATCAGGCAGTATATCCTGACCACCTATATAGTTTGAATAATTCTCCGGCGTAATCGTTATAGGACCAACCACTTTGCTATTTGATGCATCAGTACATTGCCACCATTCTGTTGATGCTTGATCGTTTAATGAGGTTGTTTTAATAAATGGTGGTGCAGTCCCATCTAATGGCCAGGCATTAAATAATCGCTGACGACAACCCACCGGTTGATCAATGAAATCTTCTAAGAAATCACCATGTCCAGGCTTAGATCTGACTACGAACCTTGCGTGCCCTTCCCCGCCATCATAAACGACGACGACCTGTTCTATTTTCACTACGGATCCAGGAGCAAGGGATTTAAAATGTTCAGTGACATTGGTTCCAGGGCTATGCGTCCAACTTGTCGATTGTTCGCAAGGCCCGTTCCATCCGTTTCTACCGGTATAGATGAGTTTGTCGTTTATAAATATTCGAGTTTTATCATCCCACCTAACAAAATTAAGACTTACAGACTCAATTGAATCAGGTCTTGGTATCTGAAAACTAGCGGTTATTGTGAAGGTTTGGCATCTTTTTCCGATACGCCATTGGTTGTCAGTATTAACGCCAATACTGATAACCGTGCACCCTATTCCACATGGAGATACGCTGCCATTACCGCTGATGAAACCAATGATCGGGCTATGCGTCACTGATCGGTTGACGGTACACTTTTCTGTCGCTAATTTTTTTTTACATTGCTTAATATCTTTGATATGGATAGAGCAGGCTGTATTTCCCCAGTCTGTTGTTTTTGTACAGCCATTAAACATGTCATTAATTAATGGCGACTGTTGAGAAAGCACGTTGTCTGATTGATTCCATATCGGATCATGTAAAAGATTTGGCATTGCGGTATTTGCGCCCATTAGTGTTTGGTACGCATACGAATGCTGAGTCGGTTGTGAATTTAGATTGCTAACGGTGTTATTGACATAGGCTCCTTGGGCTGATGCATTTCCAAAAGCTGCCGCCGCCTCATCCATTGACCCCGGCTGAATTTCTTGAAACAGCTCGTTTTGTTCGATGGTTTCGCCCGCAACAGCGCCATTATTGAGTGTTATCTTGCCTGTTGAACGGTTGACATCAGGTACCGTAAAGCCATTTATCAGTGATTCGCCTAATAACCCACCTTCAGCCGCTTTATCTAAAAAAGCATCTGCAAATGCTGGAAATGGGACAAAAAATATAACCAACGTTGCCAGATAAAATGCAGCAATAGCATTGTGAAATAGACAAACTATTAATAAGCCAGCTATTGCTCTTTTTAATTTATTCATTGCTTATTCCGAATAAATTAGACAGCAATCCGTATACCTCCAAATTAGATATACAAAATCTTCGCCAATACCCGGTATATTTCTCCACTCTCCCCATTTGAATGTAGATTCCCCTATAGAGTGACAACAATTTTCTCCGGGGATAACTTTATCAATCATCTCAACCTGTCCATTTGCTCCCATTACAGTATTTCCGTTAGCATCCTTTTTTTCGGCCTTTTCTTTTTCTGCTTTTGCTTCTGCGATAGGGAAGACCATGCTTAACTTATACTGTTGCTTCGGTATCATGGGGTATATCGTTCCTCCGCACATAGCGTCATCACCATAGGTCTTGTGCGCTAATCCTCTTCTATGCAAGGCCGCCAAAACTCTTGCCGACAATAAACTTGAATCTCTTGGGGGCGATCCGTCCGAGGCAATATTACCCACGAATGGATATAGATTTCCCCAGCAACCCGCACACCACCACAATGATTTCAGTGGTTGATAAGCCGTTGTTACTGCGCAATCTACTGTACATGCCGCTACAGCCAATGGGTTAGCAAATACAATTGCCTCGGGGTTTGTGAAAAATGCCAATTCATCGATATTCCATGTTGGATCAAGTTCTGACATGTACATCAGATCCATATTTCTGAACCCCCCAGCATTGCAAAAAGACTGGGTAAATAAATCCAAAATCATGAATAACGGGTAAGCCCAATAATGGTAGTTGTAGAATGTTTTATCACTACCATCACCCTCAACCTCTTTATGCCCGCCCCAGAGCCTCACCCCGTTATTAAATGAAATGCCCCCCAATGACGGTGAGCAGTAAGGTTTTCTTACCACTTCTATCAGCCTTGCCGGCATCCATGCTCCTGCTGTCATTCCTAGTTTCGGCGTGTCTCCTTCTTCATTGCAAAAACAAAAACTTTCTTCTGAGGCACCATCAGGAATTTCATTGTCCATATCGTATAATGTCATTCCCAGCAATCTAACCGGGAACAGACAACTCCAACAGATCCCCGTTATCATCTTTTTTCCCCATATATCAGCATCCGGACACAGCAATTTTTCAACTGATATCTCATCAGTCTCCGTTGTGTTGATCGTTTCATCGGCTATGGAGGCTTGTGATACAACCAGGATCACTAATCCTAAAAGAATGTTTAGTCGCATTAGTGAACCTCGCCACTTACTATTTCCTTTACGACTACATGATCACCTTCTCCCTCAATGACGCTTGGCAATGCTTCCAATTTGAAGCGATCGACAATGCTTTTATTGAGTTTGTACAATCGTCCATTCACGAGTTCGCCAGTCTCGTTGTAGTGATCCCAGCCACGCTGTTTATCGATCTTCGAAAACAGATAAATTACCGGCTTTCCTCTCTTTAGAATTTCATCGCCCGCTTGCTTGGCAATAGCTACTTGTTTTTGACTTGTTGCATCAAATACGATGTAAGCCTGTCTCATAGGTATCATTGCCAAGGGGTTTATCCTGTCGCCTTTTTTGATGACCAATCGGCCATCCGGATGAAAAATATCCTGAGTTGAAACGATGGTCATGTCCACTGATCGTTCCTTGTTCTTTTTCGCGGGGCGTAAATTAAATTCTTCTTGGTTTTTCCAGAAATTTGCGATTGCCAGTGATTTTTGCTTATCCCAATCGATATTTGCTGCTCGACGCTGAATTTCCTCAATCATGTCAGGCTCCACGATGCCGTAAATCGGCCCTCTTTGCCCTTGATCCCCCGGTTCTTGCTTGCTAAGCCAATTGAAACCAGGCAATCCACGAGCGCTACGTGTTTTTCCTTCACTATCCGTTTCAATCATGGTTGGCACTGCTGTCACATTGAACCGGGTAAACAAAGTTGGGTCTATGACTGTCCCGGGAACTGGTTTAATGCGCTTTACGATAGGCAAAAGCTTTTTTGTCATCATTGTCGTATTTTGGTCTTGCTCAACCCCGCGAAACACTAGCATCGCTTTCGTCTGAGCAGCTTCTTCAGCGGCTGCTTTCAACTCCTGCGTTGGCATTCCAAAAGATACGAATATCCAACGCCCCTGAACCGCTTTCGCTAACGATCTCTGCCCGTTAATTGCCTCTTTACCTGAAGATCCTCCTTGAGCTGCCATTTTGTTACCTTCTTTAAGAATTTTTTCCAAAGCAGGGTTTAAATGTATCGGTTGGGTTTGTAACCAATCGGGTAATTGCCTATTCATACTAGGTTGTTGTTGCTTCATAATTTCCTTGATAAAAAAATCGTCCTCACCTGCCCACGCGGACGAGGACGACAGGTGCAGTATCATTACTGCCAGGAAGCGACTAGAAAATCGGGTATGCGCTGCCAATGACATCTTTTTCATCTACTAATCCAAGCAGGTTGTATCGAGAATCCAGACTGTATTCATGATCTCCAGCCACGAAGTACTTACCTAATTGGATCGTATTTTTCCCATCATGCAACTCATCATTTGGGAATAGTTTTTTGAGGCTTAGTCCGACCTCTTTCCCAACCAGAGTCCGGTCGCCGACACTGAAATCCCTTCCGTTTTTAGTGACAATCTCCCCCGGTCCGGCCAGCAATCTCTTTGTGAAGGTATAGCCATCTGGATAGGGTGCGCCGTTGTGCCATTTAAAGGCAATCAAGTCGCCTGTTTCGACTTTTTTATCCAGACAAATCAGCAACAACGAATAAGGCAGGCTGGGTGTTTGATTGATGGCCAGTCGGTAGTTGGAATGGATTACCCAGTAGAGCGAGACCACCATAATCCAAGTAATTCCGTGTGATTTCAGGTGATTAAGCAAAATCGGACCAAAAGTTTTAGTTCTTTCAACGAATACTGGCAGCGTTAAAGTTTCTGGGTTATTCAATGTTGACATAGGCTTCCTCGGGGGCACTTAAAACAGATTGCGCATCAAAAATGACCACGCCACGTTGAACTAGCTCTTCAGTTGATTCTTTTACTTTGTTCATTAGCGCCTTGGCATCGTCTTCCGTCTGCGCTTGGTTCTTTTCGACGGCTTTTTTTACCAAGCCCTGTAAATCGACAATTGCAATTTGCGCCGGCACAGGTGAAAAAGAGGCGGCGTAATAGCCGCCAAGACCACCAGAAATGAAACATAAAACGAGAAAAGCCATCATTTTTATGGGTGTCAAGGTACTCATGCATCTAGACCATGCATCCTTGAGAACTCGCGCAAGCCGCCCTTGATGCCTCGACCGATTGCTTTAAATTTCCAATCACCTTGATAACGATATATTTCGCCGAATATCAGCGATGTATAGGTTGCGGTATCTTCCTCTTCACTCAAGTCATATCGCGTTAATTCTTCATTGGTTTCTTCATTTACGACCCGAACGTAAGCGTTAAACACTTGCCCGAAGTTTTGTTTCAGTTTTTCAGCATCATATATCGACACAAATATGATTAGTTTCTGTACATCTTTAGGCACCTTATCTAAAAACACATTAATAGCTTCATCGTCACCATCGCCTTGACCCGTTCTGTTGTCCCCGCTGTGGTTGATTGATCCACAAGGTGATTTTTGATGCTCCTTGTGGTAATACACCAAGTCTCGTTCATTTCGTGCTTTTTCGTTTTCTCCCACCATCAACATCGACAGGTCCACGTCAAATGTTTCTTGGTCGCTTTCTCTAACATCCCAACCAATTCCCACGATGATGTTCTTTAATGAATTGTCTGCTTTTGACAGATTGATATTTCCGCCCTTGACTAAACTTAATGCCATTTTTTTACCTCACGCTATTGTTAAGAATTTTTGTTGATACTTGGGTATCGCTCTTTGGGCGATTCAGTTGGAGCCAACAAAGCTTTCTGCTTGTTGTGATAGATTGATGACCAAAGCGATAACCCTATTACAAGGGCTCCCGTAACCCCTGTTATCACTTCGGGTATTACTTTAACGATGCTTCCCAGCATAAGTATCGCCAGCGCAAGAATCGCATAGTGAGCCCCGTGTTCGAGATAGATGTATTCGTCCAGAATCCCTTTATTAACCAAATAAATCGTCAGTGATCTAACGTATAAAGCACCAATCCCTAATCCAATCATAATGATCTGTACTTCTTTAGAGATTGCAAAGGCACCTATTACCCCATCGAATGAGAACGAGGCATCCAGTAACTCCAGGTACAAGAATCCAATAAGACCTCCTTTTTTAACGGTCTCGCTCATTGATACTTGTTCATCTGAGACAGCAAACAAGCTATCTAGGCTGCTGACAAATCCAAACAGGAATATCCCCCAAATTCCACCGGTAAGTACCGACATCTTCATTTCGCCAGGCACCATTGCCGTAGCACTCAGCAAAGTACCTAAGGTTATAGTCGTGTTTACTGCGTCAATTTTTCCCAGCGATTGCAGCCGTTTTTCAATGGATCCGACCCACAATACGTCACGGGAATCATCAAGCAGGAATGATAATCCGACCATCATTAGAAACGTCCCGCCCAGTGCCGCAATCATGGGGTGAGCCTCATGTAGATATAGGGCATATTGATCAGGTGAATTCAGTGCCAGCAGGACGACATCATTCGCAGACATGCCTGTCGCAAGGGCGACAACCATCACTGGAAATATCAACCGCATTCCAAAGACTGCAATCACCATTCCCCATGTCAAAAACCGTTGTTGCCAAATTTCTTCCATGTTCTTCAGAACGCCTGCATTAACGACAGCATTGTCAACCGATAGGCTTATTTCTAGTACAGCAAGTACCAGCACTAAAAAAGCTGCTTTGATTCCACTGAATACCAGGACAATCAACAAACTCGCCACCAAGATGGCGTGGGTTCCATAGAAGCTGCGCATAATTAATTCCCTTTATTCGCCCAGAAAAGCGTGAGGTCTTTGGAACTCTCATTTGCTTCCGACTCTTGGATTTGAGCTGTAAATGTCGTCGCTAGAACGGTCACTACGATCATATTTTTCTGTTTCACTTATTTTCTCTCCGCTTGACGTTGAGAAAATCTTACGAGAAACATTTCTATTTCATCGAGGTGAAAGACGCGGTTTTTCGGCCCCTTTCGTTTTTTTTCGCCAAAAAAAGGCCGCACCTTGTCAAGAGGGCGGCCCTTTCGTCTATAACTAACAAAAAAGGGGTACCGCCCATCGGGGGTGATGGGCGATATATCTGGAATTACACCAGAGCGGCAACAACACCGTTGATGACGTTTGGACCGTAGTACAGAGCCAACGCACCACCGATGCCGATAACAACAGATACGATAGATTGGGTGACGATGCCGGCAGACAAACCCACCATGAACATGCCCAAGGCAATGATTTTTCCCAAAGTACCTTGAGTCCAGCCAACCAACAGGGTGTAGATGTCGTCGAACTCACTACC
>JAGXSU010000034.1 GCA_018333785.1 Methylomicrobium sp.
GGTATTTCTGATTGTTGCCGGGCTTACGGGAGTCCGGTAAGTCTTCGAAGGTGCGGCGTATCAGGTCAATTATTTCCAAGTCCATTTGTATCTACCTATGGCTTTATTAATGTTGCGATTGATTGGTTTTAAGTGTCCCTCATTTTATCAGGGTTTTAAATTGGGAATTGCTGCGGTTGGCGATAGTCAACCCAACATTCAAAGCCATCGTGTTAATATTTGGGTTGCGAAAAGCAGGCAACCCAACCTACGCCAAATTATGTTTCTGAATTATTTGTTACTGGTAAACGGCAGAGTTGCCAACTGGCCTGTCAAAAAATCGCCAGTTGAACGCATTTTACCTACCATTAGATCCATAGCCAAAAATTGGCTGCGCAAGCGCTCTTCAAGACTTTCCATTCGCTCATTAAGCTTAACTCTGCTTTCGCCGATTGACTCAATGCGCTGGGTAAAATCGTTCATTTGACGCGTTAATACTCCATCACTGGATAAAAAACCGCCTATCAAAGTATTAAGCTGCTCGGCATACCCTTTGGTATAACCCACCGTGCCACGGTCTCCGGTCAGGCCGCCAGCCACATTAATCACTAAACCTTCTGCATCACCTGTTCCGGTTAATTGAGTACCTAATCCTTTTGCAGAAAATCCACCAATAGTGCCTGCGACATCCAAACCAGCTGCGCCTGATTTAATCGTCAAACCCAAAGTGTTGCTGGCAGGAGAAATTTGAGTCACCGCAATTGCAGACTCGCTGCCGAATCGACTGGACTTGATCGCCATATCTCCGCTAGCCGCATCAAAACTAACCGTCACAGATCGGCCTGCAGTTTGTAAAACCGAGTCTTTATTGATTTGAGTTTGCATCTCCTGAGCCAGCGCTGCACCGCTCAGATTTGAACTTGTGCTGAGCGTGATTAACCCTGACTCAGTACCATCCACTTTCAACTTAAAGGTATTATTGGTGTTATCAATATTAAAAGTGCCATTACCAATCGTGCTGACGTAGGAACTTTGTGTAGCTAGCTGAGTGATATTAACCGCATACGACCCGACTTTAGTATCGCTGCCCGCCTTGCTATAGCTGACAAGACTATCACTGCTGCGCCCCGTCGTTGCAAACAATGCCGCAAAATCATCGATATTGTTATTTAGTGCTTGATCTAATTTCCCACCTTCAAGTAACAAAGTGCCATCTCTTGCGCTGGTTATGCCAATATCCGCCAAGGATCTGACGTCGGCCGTCAAGCCTTTAACCATGTCCCCCATGATGCGCTGCATCTGACTGTTCATACTGCGAATTGAGGGATCGCCGGTTAAGAGCGAACCCTTTTTTTCTTCAGCATCATATTTAGTTGCCTTATTTAGAACACCTTTAAGTTCATTAAAACTATCGACAAATTTTTGCACCGACTCTTTGATACTGGTTTTATTCTCACCAATCGTTAGCGTGGTAGGCGCGTCCGGCGCAATATCCTTAAGATCAAACGTCACGCCCGGCAATACTCCGGTAACAGAGTTGGTGGAACGTTTGATATTGAGACCATCCACTTTGAGCAAAGCATCTCTTGCCGCCAGCGTTTGCTCCATACCAATCCTCTCCGCTTCAGGATCAAAAACAATCCCCGGATCAAAAGCCAACTGCGACAAGCCTGAATCATTGGTATGATTACCATCATCATCGTTAACCGTGATACGCATGCTGTTATCCGCACCACTTTCGGAACTTAACACCAACCTGTCACCGGTTCCGTCGTTCAAAATCGTAGCGGTCAAGCCGGCCTTAGCGGAATTAATTGCATCCCTTATACCTTGCAAGCTTGAGTTTTGGGGGGTAATGCTTATTGATTTGCTGGGTTTAGAGGCATTTTCGGTGAACTCGTTTGAAACTTCATCATACGAGCCGAACTGGATAGTTAGCGTCCCACTGCCAACATTAGCTGAACTCCCTGCAAATGATTTGGATGCCAACTTTTGCGCCTGGGCCAATTGCTTGACCTCAACGCTGTGCTGCCCGGCTTTTGCCGCGTTACTGACGGTCGCCGTAAACAATTTTTCATTGCCAATGGAAACCGTTTTACTTTGAAAAGCTGACAGTGAAGTCAGCGCCCGAATTGAGCTTTGAAAATCGGAAACCGAACTTTTTACAATACCCAGTGTAGAGAGCCTCGCTTGCGCTAAAGCTTCATCACTGTTCAAGCGTTTCTCAGTCGGCGCTTTTTCTGCTGAAACGAGCTGAGTAACGATACTGTTGATGTCTAAGTTCGAGCCGACACCGGGCGCTTGAATTCCTGCCATGTTCTTATCCTCTTAAGGTTAGGCCCTACTCTTGATAAGCATGCCGGACAAATCTTCTTTATCCAACTGATCAGAGAGCCTTCTGGAAATTTCCAGCATCTCCTCAGATGGAATTTGTTTGATTTCTTCTCCGGTTTTTTGATCAACCACTTTAATGATAGTCCTACCGCTATCATCATCGAGTTTAAATTGAATACTCCGCTTTTCATTTTGAAAAGCCGTATTGATCTTGGTGACTACGTCAGCTAACTCGTCCTTGTTTAGCGCCTCTTTTTTCTCATTCTTCTCAACACCTTCAGACTCAAGCTTTTTAGTTTGCTGCTCTACTAAAACACGTTTAGCCTCATCCTTTTTTTCAGCAGGATGAAGCTTTTTTGATTCCAGCTCTGAGGGGACCTGGTTAATGGTGCGAGAGATATTTTTAATTCCCGTGTCCATCATCTGTTCCTCGTAGTTTAGCCGGAGTAGATGCCTAAGCACCTATTCCGGCATTAAAGACTATCTTAATAAAGACATCACATTTTGAGTCTGAGCGTTAGCTTGAGACAACATTGAGATACCGGCTTGTTGCAAAATCTGGTTTCTCGTCATCGCCGTAGTTTCCGCGGCAAAATCTGCATCTCTTATTCGTGAATTTGCAGCTGACAAGTTTTCAGAGACATTATCAAGGTTACGTATCGTCATTTCAAACCGGTTTTGTGCAGAACCCAAGTTCGCCCGGAAAGAATCGACTTGTTCCAATGCGCTGTCGACTGACTTCATTAAAGTATTCGCGCCTTGAATCGTGGTAACATCGGCGTTGGCAATGGTACCTTTAGCCTGAACATTCTCTTGTATGTCTCTACCGGCCGATACTGTTTGCCCGGAAGCCAAACCAGCGTTAGACGTGTTATCGACATTACCTGAAGCCGACACTATCGTATCAGTGGCCGAATACGTTACTTGACCAGTTATTCTAAGATCCAATGCATCATCAAAGTCATTATATTCATTACCAGCGCCATTGACCGTTCCCCCTCCACCATTAAAGATTAGGTTTGAAGAAAACTTATCTTTAGTTTGAATAATGATATCCCTACCATCTTCGGCCACAAAATTAAGCCGCCCATCCTTGTCAACTGAGGCAGTTACACCCGTTATATCTGACTTGGAGTTAATAGCAGCGACCAGATCTCCACCTGCGTCATTTTCTTTAACATTTACAGGCCCTACATCGACGCCATTTATTTTTAAGCTATCGTTTTCGAGCTTGCCAGTACCCACATTAGAGTTTTCAATAGAAGGTAAACCGGATGCACCTGAAACGGAAGTCACATCACCCGATGCTATATCTGAAATATTAAACTCAGTCCGTGCTGTTGCATAAACGCCTTCGAACACTGTTTTTCCGGTGGAATCCACTTCACCCAACTCACGGATTGAGTTAACTCTGGCTGCTATGTCTTTCGCTACACCAGCGCCATAATCTGTTCCAGAGGTTGTTGTTAAGTCAGCGCCTGAACGTTGGTTAATATCACCGCCATAACGAGCTAAAGCTATGTCAACATTTTGAGCACCTCCATTGACACTTATAGTTACTCCTCCACTACTAATAGCCGCTCCCGATACAGAAGATGAACCACCACTAACAATTCCAATATTTCCAACAGTGTCGCCGGACAAGGCAACTCGAGTTCCAACAGTTTGAACAGCACCCGGTTGTTGCCCTAACGCGCTTGCTCGCATATCTGACATGCCAACATTAAGTTGTTGACCAGCATTGGCGCCAATTTGAAAAGAAAACTCTTTATTACTTCCGTCCAACAGATTTTTACCGTTAAACTGGGTAGTACCACCAATCCGGTTTATTTCGCTGACAATTTGATCAATTTCCAACTGTATAGACTGCCGGTCGCTGGATGAATTAGTATCGTTGGCTGCTTGAACAGCCAATGTACGCATTCTTTGCAAACCGTTGGTAACCTCATCCAATGCACCTTCGGCTGTTTGAGCAAGAGAAATACCATCATTGGCATTTCTGGATGCTTGATTTAGACCATTGACTTGGGCTTGGAAACGATTGGAAATCGCAAGACCGGCCGCATCATCCTTCGCGCTGTTGATACGCAACCCGGATGAGAGCCTTTGCAAATTGGTTTGCATTGCTGATTGTGATTTATTTAAGTTCCGTTGCGCAGTAAGCGCTGAAACATTCGTATTAATGACTTGTGCCATGATGACTCTCCTTCAGGGTCTTTGCTTTAAAAAAGCAAGTTTGTTTAATCTCGCTTTGTTTATCGACCATGCCCCATGAAGCTTTAATAATTTTTCATGACTTTCACTGCAGAGAAACATAAATGAGAACCAAGTCACAACAGCAGGTAAACTGACATCTTAACGACCATCTCGGAAGCCTGATTTAAAAGCCTCCACTGTTAAATTGCATACCCACCCAATTTTTAACAAGGGTTACAACAATCGGCTCAGGAAGAAGCATAAAATTAATCCTGATTTGCAAGATGCTTCAACTAAATCCACAAGCCCATCCGCCCTGAGCCAATATAACCTCAGACACTTACCCCTCGGGAGTTAGCATATAAAGGTAGGACAGAATCATGAAGTTAGGCACGGATTGCGTCGACAGTGGGCGTCGCCCCGGCATGGATTGCCGGGGTCCAGAAGCCATGGATGGCAAAGACTGCAACACGTCCTTGTGTCCTGCCAATCCCTGCCGAGTTAAGACCTTCCCCCCACTACCCCAGGCGAACAGTGATTAAATTAATTGGTTTACCGCCGTTCACACTAACCCTATCGATCATTCCTGCAACCCAAACAAAATGGCAGTCAGTTTCGAAATTATTGGGGAACTTCAGCCTAAGGTGTCAACGCCTGCAACCAATCATCCAAATGATCTTCAAGCAAATAATTATCCAACACCCATTGCTGTAAAACCTTCCCCTCTGCTCGCAACGCTTCAGGTTCGCCGATTTTTTCCCTGATGGCTTTAAGCCAATACTGGGTATTATTACCGACCAAGGTCACCGGGGCATTCTGGTAAGGAAGAATATCGGAGCAAACAACCGGCCAACCTAGCACGCCGTATTCAAGAATGCGTAAATTCGTTTTAGCCGTATTGAAATTGTTGTATTCCAGTGGCGCAATGGCTAAATCCAGATCCAGCTCGGCCAGTTTTTGAGGATAAAGATCAAACGGCACACCCCCATGATACTCCTTGATAATAGGCTTAAGCCTATCAGGGCACATGCCCATAAAAATCCAGTCGACCTCGTCTTTTAAGGATTCAACCACAGGAATAATAAATTCAAGATCGCCATGATGCTGCGCGCCCCCCGCCCAACCAACACGCAGTTTATTGCTTGTCCGTTGTTTTTGGGTGACCGACAAATCCAGCCATCGGTTACTTTCCAAATAATTGGGCACAATTTTGATGTCATCAATCCACCGGCTGTAGGCTTCTTTTAATGGTTCATTCGCCACAATCAACCGATCGGAGTTCTCCATTAATTTTCTAAGCCGTTTGCGCATGTCTTTGGGCCATTTGCCTTGCAAAGGGTGCTTGCCAGGCAATGCAAAAACCAAATCATCTTGAGAGTAAATTCTAAATACTGAATTAAAGCGTTTGTACTGTTCCCATGCATGAATTAAATAATCAGCCGTACCATTTTGCAGCAACAAGACATCAGGCTTAACCCGCTCAATTTCAACAATATCGGGAATCAATGTGGCGCTGTGATTAGGCAATAAACTGCTTTGAATCATCGCTGAATTGGTCAATGCCCGGAGCGGAGATCTAACCCGATACTCGCCGACACCTGAATCATTCGCAGGAAAGGCATAAATCCGAAGCCGATCATGAAAATCGACATTCCATGTTACATCCGTTTCTGTTTCAATCTGAAAATGCCGATGTTTGAGACTAAGATTACGATTATAAGCAGGGTCATTCGCAAGTTGAGGCAGCCACTTTTTGATGACTTCATCGGCATCTTTACGCAATTCATCCATTTTCCGCTCCAACAATTGTTGCTGTCTGAGCATTAAAGTAACAAATGGCGTCCAAACGATCGAAAAGCCTTGTTCAGCGGCGCTCAAGCAAAAATCAACATGATCAAAAAGATTGCCATCATAAGTGGGAATCGTTTCCAGTATTTCCTTTTTCATTAGGAAACAAAGCGTTGAAACTGCCGACATATTTTGTACCACCACAGCCCGATTCATATAGCCAGGCTGATTCATCGGTAAATTACGATTAACATAATCAGCAACGCCAAAATCACCCATTCCTAGCACTAATCCTGCATGGTGAACATTTTTGTTAGAGTCGATTATTCTTGCTCCAACGATACCAACCTCATTTCTAAGGCCTTGAGCCATCAAGATTTCCAGCCAATGGCTGTGCAATACGAGTAAATCGGGACTGAATAAAAGAACGAAATCCCCCTTAACGGAATAGATGATTTTATTGGACAGAGGAGATATGACATCACCTTGATAAGATAAATTACTTACACAAATAGATTTATCACTAAACTGTTTAAGAGTTTCGCTTACTTCCAAAACGGGTAATACTGAAGTCACAATGATCTCAAAATTTCCGTATTCAGTATTGTCAATCATTGACTTAATACATTCACTTAACCGATTTAATTGTTCCGTATTAAGCACAGTTATGATTACTGACACTAGGGGTTTATTATTTAACGGGTAGTCAATAAAATTGCTGCCCTGCACCAAGCCATCACCAATACCTACTTTAAGACCAAGCCTTTCAAAATGACGTGCCAAGGTTAATTTCCCAGCCGCATCAAAATATTTTTGCTCTACATCCGATATGTGACGAACTGGGTTATGAGAAAGAATTTCAGGAACATGTCCAATAGCAGCACATCCCAATCGTTCAAAAACTTTTAAACCCAGATCCCAGTTTAAAACCCCCGCTAACCCGCAATAGCCACCTAGCTCATCAATAACAGACTTTCTGACTAGGCAAAAGTCACCTAGATAAGGCGTGGATCTTAATAAATCTAAATTAAAATCCGGTTTAAACAGTGGGTTAATATATTTTCCATTAGCACCAATTGAGTCCTCGTCGGTATAAAAAAAGCTCCACTGAGGCTTGAGATTGATGTAATTGACAACAATTGATAAGGCTTGTTCGGCTAATACCAAGCCAGGCGGAATGACTGCAACCCAATCGAAGACATCAACATTTGCTAAAACCTGATTGAGAGCATCATATAATTCGCCTTCAGCCTGAAGCCAATGCACCATTTCGAACTCATCGAACAACGTATTAGGACTGGGTACTGCAGCTATTATTGCCAGTGACCATTGCTGGTAATGTTGTCGATTTAACGAGTCGATAGTATCTAACAATAATGCGGTTTGCTCCGATTCCAACACCGTCAAAAACAAAAAATTGGGTGCTATTTTATTGACCTGAAGCCTCTCAACCAAAATTTGACAATTCGCCTCACTCAAAGCATGTTTGGCTTGCCAGCATTGAAATGGCTCAATTTGTTCAGGGTCAATTCTCTTCGATACTTTGACATCAACGTTAGGCTTTGCTTTCTTCTCGAACGCCTCCAACAAAGCTTCTCTATTATGCTGAAGCTCCGGTGTTAACAAATCCTTGGTTCGTTCATATATTTTTCTGTAAAGCTGCGGAAAAGTATGGCGTTCACGATCCGTCATATGATCATCTTTATCCACTCGCCTCCTAACCTCAACGGTTACTTTAGGAATGTGGACAAAGTCATAATGACGCGCCAAACGTAATAAAACATCCCAATCTTCAAATGATTTTAACGTTTCATCAAAAAATCCTATATTTTTCAAACATTCCCATCGGCAACACCATGTATTGACAGGAATATAATTTTGAACAATCAGCCGGTTTTTAGAAAATTTGTCATGCTGATAAGGATTACCTCTGGATTGCTCGATCCGTCGATCACCCTCGACGACCTCAATCACGGTATCGGCATCCGTGTAAACAACCGGAATATCAGTCCCTTTCATCGCATTTACAATGGTTTCTAGATGATCCGGCAAAAATAAATCATCGTCATCAAGGAAACAGAGGATATCTCCCGTGCTTAGTCGTAACCCGCTATTTCTTGCTGCTGACAAACCGAATGAGGTACGGTGATGGATATATTTATATCGCTCTTTGGAAAACGTATTTTTCAATAACGATTCGATGTTACCGCTACCTTCGTTAATTACAACAGCCTCCCAATGATCGTAAGTTTGAGCCTTCAGTGAGGACAATGCATGTTTTAGCAATTCCGGGCGGTTACATGTAGGCATAATGACCGAAAATAAAGGCTTCTCTTTATCCAGGACGTTAACTTGCTGAAACAAAGTAACAGTTGACCCGATACAATAATTTTTTCTTTCGATACATTCTCCCTCGGTCTCCTTCTTGGCTGCATCTACTTCACTTTGACTATATAACTCTGGGTGATTCAGGATAATCTGTGCTCTTAACTGCGCATCCCTTGTTAAGGCATCCGTATACATGCTGTCCTCCTTAACCCGGTAGTACAGCAAAAACCCTGGCATGCGCTTGGCCACGTTTCCACGCTTACATGCCGATATCCAAAACTCCCAATCTTCATAGGCGTTTAAGGCTTCGTCGTAACCGCCAGCATCTTCCCAAACCTCTTTCCGGTACATCGAGCAATAGGACAAACGATTGTTGCTAAGTAATTCATCGAAATTAAAATCAAGCGCCTGTACTTTTTGGACCGATACACCAAAATCCTGCCTATCGCAATAGGTAATCGAAACCTGCTGATTGGAACCTAGGAACTGGACGTATTTTCCCAAACATTCAGGATGCAGTTTGTCATCCGAATCTAACGGAAGAATATATTTACCTTTAGAAGAGCGAAGACCAGCATTACGTGCGCTAGACAGACCGCCATTCTCCTTTTCAATCAGCCGAATGCTGTAGTTAGGATAACGTTCAATCAGCTCATGAGCCACCTCGCTGGTATCGTCCGGACTGCCGTCATTGACGATGATGCACTCCCAGTTAGAAAAGCTTTGCCCGATAACACTGGCAACGGCCTGTACCAAATAATCGGACTGCTTATAACAGGGGATCACCACGCTGACTTCCGGCAACTCTTGATTATCGGTAAATCGTGGACCAGGCGCTTTACAAAACCGCACCCAATCGTTAGGTATCAGATCGTCAACTTCCAAAGTAGGGTCGTCGAACCAAGGTTCGGGAGCAATTACCGTCTTAGCTGCATCATCCCCCAGATAAGCGGCCCACCAACTCAATGAACTGTTCGCAATCAAGAAGTGACGGCATAAAAGCATCAGATAAAAATCTTCTTCGACACTACTACCGTCACTCACAACTGTGCAAGGTGCACTGCCTACCAAATCGGTAGCCCGACACCATTCCGGATCGTCAGAAAAGATATAAAAATGCGCATCAGGAAACTTTTGAACCAGGAATTCACTGGCTAATTGATAGTAGGCTTCACTACAAACACCGTGTACGGTGCGGGTATGTGCGTCTTGAACATAATCGCCACGCCTTACGTGCATTGCCACGGCAACATTCCGAGTAATATCCTGTATTAGCGCTTGCCGCGATGCATTGGTTTCCCCGCTCAAACGAAAGGCATTCTTAAGCTCATCCTTAATCGAGTCGAAATATTTCGGGCTTTGCCAATAGCCTTCCAGATAGATATTTCCGGTTAAATCAAAAAAGCCCGGATCAAACTTAAAGCTACGTTCTACAAATTTTTTTGACTTTTTAGCTTCCGAATCGGGCAAACCGGGAGTAACCTCGCAATCGGACACGAGATCGAATGCATGCAAACCAAAATCACGCCGAGTAAAACCCTTGCGAGACTTAGTATTGTTTAAAAAACTCAGATCGAGTTTTAAAGTTGCTGACCTCATACGGGCGAGCGCCAAACCGGCAGCAAACTGGAACATCTGATTGCCTAAACCTCCCATCATTTTGACGACAATTATTTGCTCCGGATTTGGAACGCTGGCTTGATTCGGCATAACGCAAGACCGGTTCGTCGAAGAATCTTCGAAGAAGCTCACTAATTGTTTGACCCATACCTGATGAGTCGCCCCTTCGTTATCGGCGACCATTGCATCCCTCAACAAATCCTTTGCAATACTTAGTTGTTCATCTAAGCTTCGCTCGATCGACTTTTCCGCAACGACTTCGATATTGGCCAAATACGGCTTGTGCGGCCAGTTCCAATTACGAACGTTAATCACATTAAAACCGAGCTTATCAAGGGTTTTTCTAAAGCGCTCCTCATACCATTGATCAACGTGGTAAGCCCAAAAATCAGCCTGGTCGCCGACCAAATGCCTGACGATAGCTGTTCGGACGCTCGGTTCGACGTCGGAAATAAGGATTTTCGAATTACCAATCAAATCGGGCGTTTCGATATGTAAACGCCCGCCAATACGTAACCAGCGCTGCCAATTAATCAATAACGCAAGCGCCTGCACCCGATTGAAATGCTCGAAAACATGATGAAGCCGTATTTCATCCACCACCCCATCTGAACACGACAACTGAATGATATCGGCTTCATAATCCACAGAGGGGCGCATGACTTGGTGATGTTCCGACGGATAATCGATATTGATATAACCATTTAAACGCTGCTCACCACAACCTAGATGTAGCTTAAGTGGGTTTTTTTTTTGCCAAATTCCTTTATCAGCCAAAACCTGCTCCAGATTAGCTAGCTTACTAATTTTGCTTTCAGATGTTATTGCGGCTGCCACTTCAACAACCTTTGAACCAGACAAAGGATCCAATGCTGGCCGAACAACCACCTCCTTCTGAAATTCGACAAAATAACCCACAGTAAACTTGTCTAGAAAAATGTGATCATCCAAATCGAATAAGAAGCGCGGCAGTTTTTCAAAAAACAGCGAGTAAATTTCAGATGCATCCTGGCCGTGCAATTGCGGGTAACTTGCCCAAACGGAAGCCGCACGTGCGCATTCCTGGGCAAGATGTTTGAAAAAACCGCCGTTCGGCGTTATCTCAACGGGCCTCAATCCAGCATTTGTACCGAAACGCTTATACCATTCTGGTGTATATCCGCCATAAAAATGGTACGGTAATTGATGCAAACCGGAACCAAGCGGCGCCGTCAAAAAGGCCCGACCTCCGGGTTTCAAAATACGGGATATTTCTTGTAATACCTTAATCGGCTCAGGTGTATGCTCAAGCACCTCAGTGCATAGAACGACATCGAAAGATTGATCCGACACCGGAAGATTTAGTATGTCACTCACATAATCGATCTGGCCGTATTCCTTGGCACCGCCAACTTTTTCGTTACCTTCATATTGTTTAAAGTCGTGTGTTTTATAATCGCAATGTGCAAATAAAGGTCTATAAAGACATGTACCCGCCCCGATATCTAAAACGCGTTGACCGGACGCAACGGATCGAGCTTTGGACATGACCCAACGATCTCTTGTTAACTGATTGAAGTCATGAATCTGTCTAAGAGAAAGGGATTCACCTTTCCGAAATATTTCGTCGTCCGTATGCTGCGACACCGGGGCTATCATTCGCGCATAGATATCACCCCATAGCAAAGGATCACTCGAGCCACCTAAATATTCCAACAAATCCTGGCTAGAGGTCCATTGGTTTAAGGTCAATGATGACATTTCACCTTCAACAAAATTAAATTCCTGGTATCCGAGTGACCCCAAATATTGTAAACAAAGCCTAGCTTGATCAATAAACTCCGATGCAAATTCAAAAGAAATCAATGCAATTGGCGTATGAAGCCCACTAAGAACCTCAAATTCAAATCCTTCTACATTAATCTTGATGTAATAGGGTTCACCGTAACTTTTAATGGCATCATCAAGCGTCGTAACCTCAACTCTGGTTTGCTGGTCCCATTGATAATCGGCAAGCCGGCCATTCTTCCAATTCTCGGAAAAAGTTGAAATCGTATTTGCTTTAGAACAAATTGACAAAACCAGTTCACTCTGTTTCGCAGCAAGACCTTTTGGTACGACAATGACGTTCTCTGCTCCGCTGAACGTTCTATGCAAGACTTCAACGCATTTAGGCTGAGGCTCGAAACAAATAACCATCCTGGCGCCTGCCTCTAAAAACGATTTAGCTTTTTTTCCAATATTTGCTCCGACATCGAAAACCAAAGAACCCGTCGGTACCATGGTATGAATAAGATCATCCAACTTATGCGCTATTTGTTTTTCTGTAGCCTTGCAATTCATATTCCCACCTTATACTTCAAATACTATTGATAAATCAGACGCATGGGATGAAAATTTGACAGAAGTATCAAAAGGCATTTGATTAGAACTGAGGCATGCCAAATTTTTGGCACTCATCCAACTGTTCCGTCAATTTTTCCAAGCACTATACAACCATATGTAACCAGCGATTTCTTTGCATACAAACATTAACGCTGCTCGATAAAACATATCCCGCCATTTACTGACACATATGTAGTCAAAAGATCGATTCTTTACAGCCTTATAAAAATGCAAATAACGCACCAAGTCTGCGCACAAGATACAAAATCATCGTTTTTTCGATGCACCTCCTGCATGTCACAATCAGGTAACAAACTTTTCAGTGCCGAGGAAGCGCCATTTTGGATTTCTCATCGCCATGGAACAGCCAAATTTGCTTCGACTCTATACGAATCGCAATAGCAAAGCCTGATCTGCAGCGAATAGCGATTGAAGTAAACACCCTTAAAAGATAGTAGAAAAGAGATCAGTGGCCTTTTTTGCGCCCCCAACTGAGCCCATCATGGCTAGCGATTTCTGCATACTATTGGCAAAGTCCAATTTAATGACAATATAACGAATCGACTACCCTATTTAACGATAAGGTATAATGTTACCTTCGGAGAATTTTCTTAATACATCTTCTTTCAGGCATTTACCTAACAACCAAAGCACTTGGATTCAAGTTATAAGTGCAATCCTATTACTCATGCGGCTTTGCACTCTGGTTGTTCAAAAAACACCGAATGAGGTGTTCGATAGTCCAGTCCTTTTCGGGGGCGATGATTGAGCCGGTGCATAACCTTTTCGACCTGCTCATCGGTGATGTCCTCAAAGCTGCTGCCCTTGGGAAAATATTGCCGAATTAGGCCATTGGTATTCTCGTTAAGTCCAC
>JAGXSU010000035.1 GCA_018333785.1 Methylomicrobium sp.
ATCGGTATCACTGGCTGTATCGTTCGCCTTATCCCACGGTGCTTCACTACTGGGTGGCCGGGAGCTATTGCGCGAGTTTTGCTTCAAGCGCTCGCGTGCTTCCTTGAGATCGTTGAGCAAGCGAATCGAAAGGCGACGCAAATCCTCTTCCGGCAGGTCAAGAAGCTTGTCTTCATCCAGTTGGTTTAGATCATGATCGCTCAGTTGCATGGCGCACAGAATAAGTCTTGGTGGCTTAAAAATACAGTTTTTTTGTGGGGGTCTGAATAGTTACATACGATTAGTGTTTGGATTGAACGGGTTTTGTAATTTTAGTAATTAGTATGATTCTTTTATGTGATAAGTCGCCCATCTTAACTAAATAGATAAGCTGCTTTAATCATTTGTCTTGTCTAAAAGCCTCAGTTGGTGAGTGAGGAGTTTGGGTCTTAATGCGGCAAGGTGAAAAAAATATAAATTTGGAGTGTCGTGAAAGCTTTATGAAAGTGAACAAGGCTAAACTCCAACCTGAGAATTTTTGAAAGGATTGTCAATTTCAGGTTCGATTTGTCTGGCTGGAACTATTAATCCTTTTAAATGTAGTTAAAACGAGCCTTGCCCCTATTGGGCTATGGATTTTGCAACCAGGTTAACCCCGTTAAAAGTAATTTTTGTTGAGGAGACTGAATGATATGAAAACCTTAAATCTTAATAATTGGGTCATATTGATTGCATTAATGTTCTTGACTATCCAAATGCCTTTGGAATTGCTGCATGCGGTAGTTTGGATTGTTCAGCACGTCTACATGCTTTTTGAATTTTTATTGGATGAACTGATTGGACATTTTTTTAATGTAAGTCGGCGGACTACGCAGATTACAGTCTTTTATTTGATGATATTCATGGGGGGATTGGCTGCTATTTGGCTGTATCACCGGATAGCAAAAATGTGTGCTGCATTTCCGGATTGGTACCGGGAGCAAAAACGTCAAATAACATGGATTTGGGAAACATCATCATTGCTGAAAAAAACGCAATTGATTTCAGGCGTCAGCATGGGCAGTGCGGTATTGGTAATGTTTGCATTTTGAAGAAAAGTTGTGATTATTTTGCGTAGGTTGGGTTGCATGCTTTTTGCAACCCAACAATTAACGCTATACCCTTGAAATATTGGGTTGGCACTAGCCAACCGCAACCTACACGGGGCATACCTTTGATTTGTTGTCCCTCAGAATAGTTACAAAAAATGCCTGAATCAACGGATATTGTCCGCTTCCTGCGGATTATTGCCGTCACTGATCAGCTTTAGGGTATCGGTTGGATATTCATTGAGGTCATCGTTTTTGGGGTTGGCATTTAGATCATTTTGCAGCGTTGTCATAAATGCTATGAATTGCCTTTCATTATTTATTTTTTCGTGCAAATCATCGGTTTCCCATATTTTATTCAATAGGTTTTTGGCGTGATGATGGATTGTAAAGATCATTGCTTCAGGCAGGTGTTGATAGTGATCGCGGATTTTATTTTTTAATTGATCCAGAGCCTTCAGGTAGTTACGGTAATCCTTGATGTCCTGCTTGTGCCTGATTTTGAGTAAAGCGAGTTCCGATTGATTTTGGCTTTTGATCAGATTTAATTCATGCTCAAGAATCAGTTGCCGTTTTTTGAGCAATGCTTCCAGGTCTTTTTCAACCAGGCGTTTATTTTTTTTGTAGTGCAGGCGTTTTTCCAGTGTCTGTGTTTGCCAATTCAGATGCTGTTCCAGCAACGTGTGCACAAAAGTCATCACTCCCTGAGTCCATCGTTTAATAAACGCCATGGTTTAGCCGTTCACCGGTGACTAATTTCAAATTGAAGCTTTAGCAACCCGGCTATGTTTTGGTTCCGGTGGTTGTTATGTAATGCTTGGCGATAAGCTTGATAGTCCGTTCTAGGCAATGCTTCGCGTTTGGCATGCAGATGTCTGCGTATGGCTTTTGAAAGTTGTAATGCCTGACTTTTATTATTGGCCTTGATAAACCGGTTGCGTAATTGACTGTGTCGGTATAGCAGTTGTTTTTTGTGATTTTTGTGCAGCTGTGTTTGATGATGCAATTTGTGCCGGTGACTCAATTCAACTCGCGCATGAGCAGCAGGGGCTGAAACATAATGACGGGTACTCCGGTATAACGACTGCATGACTAAGGCTATAAAACCCAGAGCGGCTTTGGCGTATACCAACATTAAAAAAAACAGACCGCTATTCAGGAAATAATTGGCCCATTGCTTCAGTTCTAATTTTTGAAATAAATAACCGGCTATAAAAAAGAAAAAAGCAAAAAAAATGGAAAAGGGGAAGAACCTGAATAGCATAGGGTTGCTGAACTTGGCAAGGTCGTTTGTAAAGACTTGGAAATCTACCAGAGTGAGCGAAAGCGTCAAGGAATCATTTAATTTTTTTGGTTTTCACTTTTTAGGCTTAATGGGTTTTGATCAATAACGTCATTTCATTCAATTTGATGCATTCGAACATAAGGTCATCAATGGACTCTTCAGAATGACCGGTATAATGAAGCCCGCATTCATCTTCATTAAATTGATGTTTGAGTGTGCCGTGCACAATAAATGGAGCGCCCGATTCCGGTAAGGTCATTGTGATTTTTACTTTTCCTTCAATATTGGACGCTAATGGTTTGCTTAATTTGATTCTTATGCCGCTGTAACTGATATCCAGAATATCGCCACTTAAAGGCAGTTCCTGATCGCTATTCTGGGCAAGAATAATATTTGCACTTAATCCTTTTGGTTTTAGGCGTCTATGGCTGCGTCTATCGGAATCCATGTTTCTCTCTTATTAATTATGGAGTAAATTGCAAAAATAGCTTATATAGTCGCAGTTTTTTAATTATGCAAGTAGCTAAGAAAAAATACTCACTATTGGCCGCTTGGGTGGGTATCTGAAAATTACCAAATGGAGAAATAATAATGCAAAAAACCGACAAAACCCCGTTATGGGTGTTTTTGGCTTTCTCAAGTATTGAAACCCGTAAAGGTGCCTTAATTTTATTCTGGAGTTCTTTGCTTTTTAGTTTGTATTGTGTACCTTGGGTAGAGTGGTTCCACGATGTCGAGTGGGTTAAGGTTTTATTTTTGATCGATGACTGGAGCTGGGTCGCCATGATGCTCCCAATGACTGTTTGGTATTGGTTGAGTCTGCGCTGGGTTGATAAACATTTAGGCTGGAGCAACTGAATTGAGAAAGTTAGCGTTGTTACTATTGTTGAGTCATATGAATGGTCCGGTTATGGCGGCAAAATGTCCCGATTTGCTCGATTTTTCGATGCGAAAATTGAGATCCAGCGAAACGCTGGATGTGTGTCAGGCTTTTCAAGGAAAGGTGATTTTGGCGGTCAATACGGCCAGTAATTGCGGGTATACCCCTCAATTTAAATCATTGGAAATGTTGTACCAAAAATATAAGGATCAAGGCCTGGTGATATTGGGTTTTCCATCAAACGACTTTAATCAAGAGTTCAAGGATGAGGAAAAAACCGCGAATGTCTGTTACATCAATTACGGTGTAACTTTTCCTGTATTTACGGAAAGCCGGGTTAAAGGCAATGAGGCGAATGCCTTGTTCAGGAAATTGGCCCAGTTGACAGGAACTGCCCCGGAATGGAACTTTTATAAGTACCTGATTGACCGGCAGGGTCTTAAAGTGGAAGCTTTCGGCTCGTCCGTTGAACCGGAAGCGATGGAAGCTAAAATTAAGGCGTTGTTGGGGCAGTAGACGTTGACTGATCGGGTAACGGCGAATTTGTCGCAAGCGCTTTTTTAAGAATACCGTTTCATGGGCTTAATATTTTCAGGAGTTTTGAGTGGCAAAAGCAGGTGATTTAAAGAAAGGCATGGTGGTTGACATCAACGGGGTTCCCCATGTGGTCAAACAGGTTGAAGTACGGAGCCCGTCCTCAAGAGGCGCATCCACGTTGTACAAGGTTCGGTTCAATAATCTCAAAACTGGCCAAAAGCTGGATGAATCATTAAAAGGGGATGACTATTTCAAAGATGCCGATTTTGTCAGAGTTAAAGTTCAGTTTTCCTATGTCGATAGCGGGAACTACATTTTCATGAATATGGAAGATTACACCCAATACACGCTGGGTGCTGACGACTTGGAAGACGAAATGGGTTATTTAACCGAGGGATTGGAAGATATTGCCGCCTTATTGGTCGATGACGAAATTTTAGGCATTGAGTTGCCGGCTGTCGTGGCATTGGAGATTGTCGAAACGGCACCGGAAATCAAAGGCGCAACGGCTACAGGACGAACCAAACCCGCGAGACTGACCACCGGCATTGAGGTGCAGGTACCTGAATATTTAAAAACCGGTGAGTTGATTAAAATCAATACGCTGACCGGGAAATTCATGTCTCGTGCCTAAATCTGAATTGAGCCGATGAAAAGTATTGATCCTCTTTACAGTGGTCTGCGGTTGCTTATCTTGTTGAAAAAGCTTTTTTTCCAGATTAACCGCTGATTCGAACTGATTGACGTCGTGCACCCCATTGGCCGGGTTGCGTATCAAAAACTCCGGCACAATGCGTTCCACAGGTGAGGCAGTGACCGAATTCATCGAGATGCCAGTCCGATAAAATATAGCCATCCCGGCCAATCAGCATGGTACCGCAGTGATGACAATAAGTGCTTTGCCCGGTTTTGTTGTGGACATTGCCGACATAGGCATAACGAACGCCATTTTTTACCGCGATATTACGTGCCATTAACAACGTTTCTTTCGGCGTATGCGGGGTATCCCTCATTTTCCAGTCGGGATGAAATGCAGTAAAATGCATGGGGACATCGGGGCCTAAATGTTCAACTACCCACTGGGTCATTGCTTCCAGTTCGGCTTCGGAATCATTTTTACCGGGAATCAGCAAGGTGGTGAGCTCAATCCAGACTGAGGTTTCGTGTTTCAGATATTTCAGTGTATCCAGGACGGCATCCAGATGACTGCCGGTGATCGTGTGATAAAAGCTTTCAGAAAACGCTTTTAAGTCGATGTTGGCGGCATCCATCCATTGATAGAATTCCGCGCGAGGTTCGGGGCAGACATAACCCGCCGTCACGGCGACCGATTTAATGCCCAATTCACGGCAAGCCTTGGCGGTATCTATCGCATACTCATGGAAGATAACAGGATCGTTGTAGGTATAAGCAACGCTGGCGCAGTTATGAGCGACAGCAGCTTTGGCGATGGCCTCAGGGGAAGCCAGGCTCATCAGGGCATCCATTTCCCTTGATTTGCTGATATCCCAGTTTTGGCAGAATTTGCAGGCTAGGTTGCACCCTGCTGTGCCGAACGACAAAATAGGCGTGCCGGGCAGGAAATGGTTGAGGGGTTTTTTTTCGATAGGGTCAACAGCAAATCCGCTGGAACGCCCGTAACTGGTCATGACTACTTGGTGATTCAGGTTTTGCCGGATAAAACACAGGCCTCGCTGGCCTTCGTGTAATTTGCAGAAGCGGGGGCAAAGATCGCATTGAATGCGGCCATCTTCTAAGGTATGCCAGTATTTTGTTGTTACTGTGTCCTGTGTGATAAATGTAGTCATTGTCTTTACTCCCGGCCCTTTACTAAAATAAAAGTGTTTGAAGTTAAGTGGAACAACGCAGTCATGTTACATGGGAAGGGATTTCCCATCCAACTCTTCTCGGTGAAAGTTATACAGGATTTAGCTTATGATGAACAGAATGCCCGCTGTTGCAGGCGCGTTTTATCCTGCTGATTCGCAGGAACTGCAAACTATGGTTGATGACTTACTGGATAATGCGAAGGCCGATGAGCCTGTTCCCAAAGCGATCATTGTGCCTCATGCCGGTTATATCTATTCGGGGCCGATTGCGGCCAGTGCTTACCGCTTGATTAAATCATCAGCTTCTCATATTGGTCGGGTGGTTTTGTTGGGGCCTTCCCACCGGGTTGCGTTTCAAGGTCTGGCCGCGAGCAGCGCTGCAACGTTCACAACGCCGTTAGGCGGTGTGCCTGTTGATGGCGATGCGGTTCAGTCACTGTTGCAATTTCCTTTCGTTTCCTGCTTTGATCATGCCCATGTTTTGGAACATAGCCTGGAAGTGCATTTACCCTTTTTACAACGCACTCTGGGTACCTTTAAATTAGTCCCGCTGGTCGTTGGTGAGGCCTCACCCGGGCAAGTCAGTCAAGTGCTGGACGCTTTATGGGGTGGTGATGAGACACTGATTGTCATCAGTTCCGATCTCAGTCATTATCATGATTACGCCAGCGCCAAGAAACTGGATCAAAACACCAGTCACTTGATTGAAAATCTGGATTACGAACATTTGACTTACGATTCTGCGTGCGGCAGGGCTCCCGTGGCGGGATTATTGAAACTGTTACGGGATAAATCCTTAACGATAAAAACCATCGATTTGCGTAATTCCGGTGATACGGCCGGTGATAAACGCCGTGTGGTAGGGTACGGCGCTTATGTTGTTAATTGAAGCTCATCAACAGCGCTTGATCAGTGTTGCCAGAGCCTCTATTGCGCATGGGCTCAAAACCGGTCGTGCCCTGCCGGTGATTTTGTCCGAATATCCGCCTGAATTGCAGGTCATAGCCGCAACATTTGTGACCCTGGAGCGTCATCATGAACTGCGCGGTTGTATCGGTATGCTGCAAGCCGTCAGGCCCTTGGTTCAGGATGTTGCCGAAAATGCATTTTCTGCAGCATTCAGGGACCATCGCTTTGCGCCACTGACTGAGATGGAGCTTGAAGGTCTGGAACTTCATATTTCAATACTCAGCGCACCCGAACCAATAGTATTTTCCTCCGAACAGGATTTACTCAACCAGCTTCGGCCAGGTATTGATGGCTTGATCCTTGAAGACAGGCATCATCGCGGAACTTTTTTACCTTCGGTCTGGGAGAGCCTGTCCAGTCCCCGCGATTTTTTAAATCACCTGAAACAAAAAGCCGGGCTGTCCGCTCATTACTGGTCCGATTCGCTCAAAGTTTCCCGCTACTCTACGTCAGTCATTCACGCTATTTATCGCTAGCCGGAGAATGGATTTCTTAGCGGCTTCCCCCATAAGCCTGACGGTTCCGGTAATCCCCCGGCATTCCCCCGGCATTCCCTGACCGGGGCAGGCTCTGCCGGAAGGGCGCGTGTTTTTGAGAATCAGACAGGGTAAAGTTAAGGCTAAAATTAAACTCTCAGTAGCGCTTTAGCCATTTTTTCAGAAAGTTGTTCTTCGGTGAATTGCGGTTCGTTAGGCGGATAAAGCCCAACTTCATCTATTTCGTAGCCGTACTCTTTGGCTAACGTGATTAATTCCTTGATTTTTAAACACGCTTTTAATTTTTCTTTGAGCTCCGGTTCGGTTTTCGCTTTTTCAGAAAAATCTTTAATGATCTTGGTTGACATGAATTACTCCGTGATTAATAAGTACACTCAAATAAGCAAAATCGTTACCAAGTCACGTTAATGTAGTTTTTATTATTTAAATCAATTGATTAAAGGCGAAGTCAAGATGATGAAAGCTGTCATTTTTTATCTAAAACGGCTGATTTTGTTGTGTTTGCAACAAGTTGTTTTAGGGGTTGAAGTTTCAATGTCTTGTAGTGCTTTTTAAATGGATTTGACGCCCTTTACACCGACCCTATCGATAATTCCTGCAGCCCAAGCATAATGGCTGCCCGTTTTTGAAATTATTGGGTTTAATTCGCCTCTTTATAATCAGGAGAGTAATTGTTGCAAAGCCAACAAGTGAGCGAAGCAAAAGAGCGAATTGTGGCGCAGTGAAACAATCGTTCTGTGCTCAACATAGGCTCTCAAGCGCTTTTTGTTCAAGGCACAAACCTTGCTCAAATACCGTCAACTTGTAGGACGGAACTTTTCAGCATTTCTTAAAGTCAGGGTAGAATGTCAAGTATTAACGAATCATAGTCTTGGGTATTAGCAGTGATAGAAGAAACAGCAGTAGTTGCAAAAGTCGAAAATCATCATGTCTGGGTTGAGAGTAAGCCTGCATCCGGCTGTGGCAGCTGTAAGCAAAATGGGTCTTGTTCAACGTCAGTGCTGAGCAAGATGATTCGTAAAAGATCTGTCGAGGTCGATAGCGATATTGATTTAAGAGCTGGCGATGAAGTGGTGATCGGCATTCAGGAAAGTGTCTTGATTCGAGCCTCGATGCTTTTATACCTGGCGCCTCTGGTGGTAATGGTATTGGTGGGTATTAGTGTTCAGGAATTACTTCCGCCCGATTATGATAAAGCGGATTTAACGGTGGCGGGTATGTCGTTTCTAAGCTTGGGGTTGGCGTTATGGGTAATCAATAAAATGCAGGCCACTTTCTTTTTTCCTTACTTTTCTCGTCCGGTTGTATTAAAGAAAATGTAATCGGTGTTGGGCTCACCTGTTTGTTACCCATAGTTTGTCCTGCGTTATTGGCAACAAATAAAGCGTAAGTTTCCGAATAGAGGCCTGCGAGTTAATTGTTTACTTTATGACTTGATCCAAGCATTTTCATTTCAACCGGTTCAAATGTTTTTGGGCCGTATCATTTAGCCACTTTTTCCAGCTGATCTATCTGCTTATAGCCTCAATTCAAAGCAGGCGAGCAGTCATTCTCTGAAAATATTAGCAAGAGCAATCAGGTTCCTTATACTTGCACAGTTTTAAGGCCCCATGGGCGTATGGTTTGCACTGCTTGGGTGCGCTTTTTACGCTGCGCCTAAGTTTAACAGGATAGAAAGTTTTGAAGCGCTGACTTACAACGCTTGAGAAGATTATATGCTTGGGATTTCAGGATTGAAGGCCTGATTATTGCAAACGGTCTATGATTAAGTCGTGTTGGAACTTAACTGAGTCGCATTGCATACTGATTTTAAAGCATCGTAAATAGATCTTAGTGATAAAAAACAATAACTTGTTCGTTTTTTGCCTGATGTGCAGTTTAAATATCGCACTTCCAAGGAACTTGCGACCGGTTAATGGGTATTTATGATCAAGAGTTTTAAATAGTTTATTAATTAGTTGGAAAAACATATGAATCCATTAAAAGCGCAATTGAAAGATCTGGACAGTCCGATCAAAGTCCTCTTTTCGGGTTATTTACTAACCGTTGGCGTAGGTTATCTTTTTGCATTGATCCAGATTCTTTTTACGCATGGCATGGCTGACGGTAAATTCGGATTGTCGATTGATGACATTGTTTACAGTTATTACGGCAACCGGTCGGGTACCGTTCTTGAGACGAAACTGAACGGTTCGATGAAGCCTTATGCCTCTGAAGAAGAGCGATTCACCATTATTCAATGGACACGTGACGGTGCAAATGAAGAAGAGTACGAGTCCAGCGGTGTGAAGAAAATTATCGAGGAACGCTGCGTGATGTGTCATAACGCTGATTCAGGGAGCGTTCCTAACTATAATGATTTCAAACAATTGAAATCCAGGGCAGAGCAGGATGAAGGCGCGACTTTCTCATCATTGACCCGTGTGTCACATATCCATTTGTTCGGTATCAGTTTTATATTTATGTTTGTAGGGCTGATTTTCAGTTTTTCTGAAACAGCACCGAATAAGATTAAAAATATCGCCATAGGAA
Organism: Methylomicrobium sp.; assembly: GCA_018333785.1. GTDB lineage: Bacteria > Pseudomonadota > Gammaproteobacteria > Methylococcales > Methylomonadaceae > Methylicorpusculum. Next base: position 9,597 of record JAGXSU010000035.1, read on the forward strand.
TGCCTTATGCGTTTTTGATTGCCGATATTTTGTCGTGGTGGTTGACCAAGCTGGATCCGATGTTTGCGTGGCTGGTGATTATTGCAGGAACCGGTATGGGGGCTTCATTCGCCTTCATGTGGTTTGTATCGCTCTCGGAAATGTGGGCTTACAACTACGTTTATGTGGAAGGTTTAGCCTTACAGACAGAGAAACTCCGAGTGTTTTCGGTTAAAAAACTGGAATTGGATGAGCAAACAAAATTGAGTGGAGTTGTTTGTCACCTGGTTAAAAAAGTGACCGGGTTTGTTAAGGGTAACTTGTTATGTCCTGCCTGGTCCTGGATTAAGTCCAAGACGGGCAAAAGTTAAATAGCATAGATCAAAATAGTTTTTCAAATCTCAAGGCGCAGGGAAGCGCCGTCATCCATTTCTTATTCCCTGACGGGCCTTTTTTCGAGTTTTCTCTGTAAGGTTCTGCGGTGCATATTCAGTGCGCGAGCGGCTGCAGAAATGTTACCGTCGTGTTGCATCAGTACTTTTTGCAGATGCTCCCATTCCAATCGTTTAACCGATAATGGATTTTCGTTAATGCTGACAGAGGTATCCCCCTCATTTTTGTTGAGCGCGTTAACAATTTCATCGGCATTAGCGGGTTTGGTCAAATAGTGGATAGCTCCCAGCTTGATCGCTTCTACCGCAGTGGCAATGCTGGCAAAGCCGGTCAGCATCACGATCTGTGTGTTGCCGTCTAACGAAATGAGTTTCTTCACCAATTCCAGACCTGACTGATAGCCGATACGCAGGTCAATGACTGCATATTCGGGTTCGCTGATTTCAGCCATTTTGATACCATTTTCTACATCATTGGCAACAATGACCTCGTAATTACGCTTTTCCAATGCATTTTTAAGTACATTGCAAAACGTTTCATCATCATCTACCAATAAAAGACGTGGTTTCTCCAATTCCTGATTCATAGTAATCATCTCTAATAGCTAGCAATGGCAGCACTATTTCTACGCTGGCCCCGCCGGTTTCCAAATTTAAAAAATCAATCTTACCGCCAATACGGCTGATTGTGCTGCAGGTTAGGAAAAGTCCTACGCCCATACCGTGTTTACTGCTGGTAACGGGTTGTTTTCTGGCAAGCTCCAGAATGTTGTCAGGAACACCCGCGCCAAAGTCTCGAATTTTGATGTAGACGTGCTCCAGATCCCAGGAAACATGAAGCTCAATACCGAGATCCGTTTCGGTAGCTTCGGCAGCATTATTGAGAATATTGATCAATGAGTGAGTCAATGTGCGTTCTGCAATAATTTTAGCATTCGAAGGTACGCAGGGATTGACGAATAATCTAAGTTTTATTTCAGGCTTATGCGCTCGCCATTGTCTAATGACTTCGTCAATGTATTCTTCAACCAACATTATTTGTCCCGATTCTGCGCGCATTTCGCCGGCGCTCGCCGACATCACAGACAGGGCTTCTTTGCACCGGTTAACCTGTTGCTGCATTATCAGTGTCTTTTGATGGAGGTCAGGAAATCGGTGTATAGGGTATTCGTTTTCTAATTCGTGCGCGACTATTGCAATGGTTCCCAGTGGCGTACTGATGTCATGCGCGGCGCTGGCGGCCAATGTGCCCAATGATACTACGCGCTCATCCCGTAATGCATTTTCCCGAGCTTCAGCCAAAGTGCGTTCTTGAGCCCTCAGTGTTCTTGCAAGTTCGACAACAAAAAAAGCGACCAGTCCGGCGCTAAATACGAAACCGAACCACATGCCAAAAATATGCAGATTAAAATAATGATGGTCTTTCAGTTCATGAGCTTTGCGAAGAATTTGATAATGATCTTTAGCCGAGTGCTGCATGTCGGCCTGGTAAATTTCCAGGGCGGCTATATCGGGTTCTATCGAAGGCATATGCGGCTCTATGGAGGGAAGAGGTATGTTGTAAGCTATCAGGATGGTATACATGGAGGTCGTTAAAATGACCATATACCAGGCATAGTTATGAGGCAACATGATAGCGGTGATGATTAAGGGCATCAAAAAAACCCAAATGATAGGGTTTGATGCTCCGCCTGTCAGATAAAGAAGGGAAGCGATGCCTAAAACATCAATAACCAGTTGTGAAAATATTTCGAGTTCGGTGACCGGATCATCTGTCTTGAGGCGCATCCAGGTATATAAATTGACTGTCCCTATCGATAAAATCACAAGCCAAAGCTGCTCATGCGGCAATCTTATATTTAACCCCTGAACTGAAATAATGATAAGTAAAGCTTCACCGGCTAACATCAGATTTCTGAGAATAAATAGCCATTTCAGGTTTTGGCGAGCTGATATTTCGGATTTAGGCAATACTTGAGAAAACATGTTTTTTGACCGGATGTATAAACGAATTAACTATTTTAGAGGTATCGTACTTCAACTTGGTAAATCAGTAATGAAATTTATGATGTTTGAATATTTTCTCGGCCTATATACTGGATCTGAATGTTTTGGCGCTCCGTTATTCTGCGTTGCAAACCCCCTTATGCCCAGTAAAACAGGCGACATTTTGTCGATTTAGATGGCCAGGATAATCCATTGATATTGAGGCTGCGACAATATGTCACATTTTTTCTTGCAAATAGTGTTGCTATTATTAACCTAACTTTTAAGGGAACCAATTTGACCCCTCAGCTAAAAGTTGCGTTATATCCTTCCTAATATCCTTATAAGCGGTTTTTTTAAACCGCTTTTTTTTGTCTGAAATTTGGCAATTGATGATCTTTCTATCATTAAAAACAAACGCCTGCGCCTCTTAATCCACAATATCCATCCGGGTTTTTGTGAAGGTATTGCTGATGATATGTTTCAGCATAATAAAATATATCAACAGGTTCTATTTCAGTGGTAATAAGGGGTAACCCGCTTTGAGTTAATCGGGTTTGATAATGTTCTTTTGACGCTAACGCGGTATTGAGCTGAGTATCTGTATAAGTATAAATGCAGGATCTATACTGAGTGCCTGTGTCATTTCCCTGCCGCATTCCCTGAGTAGGATTATGAGATTCCCAAAAGATTTTAAGCAAGCTTTCAAAGCTGATGTCGTCAGAAGAATAGACGACAAGAACTACCTCGCTATGCCCCGTTAGACCGCTACACACTTCTTCGTAAGTAGGGTTTTTGGTATTGCCCCCGGAATAACCTACTGCAGTGCTAAATACGCCAGGAGTTTGCCAGAATTTTCTCTCTGCTCCCCAGAAACAGCCCATGCCAAATAGTACGGTTTGCATGTTTTGTGGAAAAGGCGGCGCAATCGGATTTCCATTAACGCAGTGCTTATTGATGATGGGAAGCGCTTGGTCGCGTCCCGGCAATGAGTCAGAAGGTGATGGTTTGGACAGCTTTTGGTTTAAAAATGAAAGCATGGGTAATTCCTCGCTGAATAGGGGGCAAAGGTGTCGATTTTGGGGGGTTCAGTGACTTTGAGACACCTGTTTTTTTCTATCGTTCATGTATGTTCAGAGAGAGCGAGCGCTGTAGTTATGAATGTGGATAGGCTTTTCATAATCAGGTAATTCTTTTATGTGGCGGTGGACATTTTGATTCAAATATTTCAATGCATATCATTCTTTTATAAAAAGTCAATGCTGTAGTCAGCTGAGAGAAGACGTAAGTCATGAGGAAGCATCGTGAAGTGACTCATTTTATTGCGCGATTTGCCTTATTCTGAATCTAAAAATGCGGTGAAAATCGTTGATTTATGTTGTTGGTTCCCTGGTTTATCTGGCTTTAACCAATATCGGTCAAGGCAAAATGATAATAAGACATCAATAATCGTGCCAATGGCTGTGGCATATCGTCACGCGTCAATATGCCACATTTGCATAACCAGCCGCTGATACTAAACTATTTGAAACTCTTGATTGACACCGTTTTGTCAGGCATCCGAGAGTTGATAACCTTCCTCATTACATGCGGTTGATTTATTCGACCGCATTCTTTTTTTTAGACAGAGGGTACTCATGAAAAGAAATTACCAAATTGAAGATTCGATACCTTTAGTCCAGGAAGAGTTGATTGCGCGCACTGCTTATCATGAGGCAGGCCACGCAGCAGCCATTCATTTGTGCAACCGTCTAAAAAATCTGCCACCGGTATTTTTTCAAATCACCATGGGCAATTTATGCTCAGCGGAAGGGGCAAGTCATAACGCAATGGAACGGTCAAAATCGAACTGGCTGGCAACGGTTGAAGGCGGGCATTTAATCGGCAGTTTGCCGGTATCGGTTATAGAAAGCAGCCGTTATTTTTCCGATCATCAACTTCACGCTTATCAAGTCGCTTATGAGGCGGACATTATCAATATTTTGGCGGGGCCTTTGGCTGAAGCCAAGTATGTCGCTCAATTGGATGATGAATGCTTTAATGCAAGACTGATCAATGTGGAAGCCCTCAAGTATTACGGTGGTTCATCAGATCTTGAGCGCGTGACAGAGTATTTGGATGGCTTTATCAGTGACAAGGATAAACGCCTCGAAAAGCTCAATAGCCTGTTTTTAGAGGCGTTTAAGTTTGTAGATCATCCTTATCACTGGTATGCAATCAGTCAGTTGGCTGATCACATACTGGAAAATGATAAATCATTGATAAGCTGCGAAGATGCAATCGATGTTTTAGACGATGCGATGCTTAAGATTAAGACTTTGTATTTTCGTCAAATACCATAAGGCTTGTTGATATCCAAAAATATCGCTGTAAATTGCGCGGCTTAAAAAACCGTCACGCATAGCTTGAGAGTTAGCTTGACGATTAAAATCTTGCGAAAAAGTCCGGTCATCATCCCTGCAAAAAATTTCTGAGTATGTCATGACCCTGTTCGGTCAAGATCGATTCCGGGTGAAATTGAACACCCTCTATCGGCATCGTTTTATGCATGACACCCATGATTTCATCCAGATTGCCCTGTCCGTCCTCTGTCCAGGCCGTGACTTCAAGACAATCGGGTAAACTCGCCTGTTCAATCACTAACGAATGGTAACGCGTTGCTGTAAACGGGTTATTCAGATCTTTGAATACGCCCTGATTTTTGTGATAAACCAAAGACGTTTTGCCATGCATAATACTTTTGGCATGGATAATATGGCCGCCGAAAGCATAGCCGATACTTTGATGACCCAGGCAGACGCCTAGAATTGGCAGTCGTCCGGCAAATTTAAGGATGGCTTCTACCGAAATGCCGGCTTCCTTGGGAGTGCAAGGTCCCGGAGAAATGACGATTTTATCAGGTGCAATGCGTTCGATATCGGCGACACTCGCTTCGTCATTACGGACAACGATTACTTCGGCATCCAGTTCACCCAAATACTGAACCAGGTTGTAAGTGAAGGAGTCGTAATTGTCGATCATCACTACTTTTACGCTCATGACGGATCTCCTTCAAGCCCCGCCTCGGCCATGCTGACCGCTCGAAAAATAGCCCGGCCTTTATTCATCGTTTCATCCCATTCGTTTCTTGGCACCGAATCGTAAACAATTCCTGCGCCGGCTTGTATATGTAAAGTTTGATCCTTGATCACTGCCGTTCGGATTGCAATGGCGGTATCCAGATTACCGGACCAGGCGATATAACCCACGGCACCTGAATAAACCCCTCGTTTGACGGGTTCCAGTTCATCAATAATTTCCATCGCCCGAATTTTTGGCGCGCCGCTTACCGTACCTGCTGGAAATGTAGCCGCCAACACATCAAAGGCATTTTTGCCTTTCTTCAGTTGGCCTGTGACATTGGAGACAATGTGCATGACATGCGAATAACGTTCCACGATCATTTTGTCAGTGAGTTGCACTGAACCAATTTCCGCAACGCGTCCTGTATCGTTGCGGCCCAAATCGATCAGCATTAAATGTTCAGCCAATTCTTTCGGATCAGCCAGCAGTTCCTGTTCCAAAGCCAGATCCAGTTCATGCGTCGTACCGCGAGGGCGAGTACCTGCTATCGGCCTTACCGTAACGATTCCTTCTTCCAGTCTCACCAGAATCTCCGGCGACGATCCGACGATATGAAAATCCTCCAGATTCAAAAAGTACATGTACGGGGAAGGATTGAGGCAGCGCAGCGCACGGTATAGATCCAGCGGTGAGGCAGTATAGGGAATGGATAAACGCTGCGACAAAACAACCTGCATAATGTCGCCATCAAAAATATAGTCCTTGGCTTTGAGTACGGCATCTTCAAAACCCTGTTGCGTGAATCCGGAAACAAAATGCGATTCTTCAACATGTTTGGGAGGGGTGTTAGATCGAGGTCTGACTTTTAATTCCCGCAACTTGGCGGCTAATTCACGAAGCCGGGTCAATGCGTTGTCATAGGCGTTGTCCTCTTCCGGATTGGCATGAGTCAGCAGCAGCATTTTTCCGGACAAATTATCGAATACCAGCATTTCTTCCGAAACCATTAACAGGATGTCGGGTGTGCCCAAAGGGTCAGGCTTATTCGATGATTCCAGCCGCGGCTCGATATAACCAATGGTTTCGTAGCCGAAATAACCTACCAGTCCGCCATTGAACCGAGGCAGTGATTTGATGTCAGGGACACGGTAACGTTCTTTGAAGGATTCAATCCATTCCAGAGGATTGATGTGCGTAGCCGATTCGTCAATTTGTCCGTTATGCTCAACTTCGATCGTATGACCGTTGATTTTGACGAGGGTGCGGCAAGGCAATCCGATAATGGAATAGCGGCCCCATTGTTCGCCGCCATGAACGGATTCAAACAGATAGGAATAAGGTCCGTCAGCCAATTTAAGATAAGCGCTGAGCGGCGTGTCCAAATCAGCGAGAATTTCCCGGCTGACAGGGATACGGTTGAAGCCCTGCCGGGCGTATTGATTGAACTCTTCGCGTGTCATTGCAGATATCGATGGTTTATGTTCAGTCTTGTTATAACCGTGACGTTTATTGTCCGCACGAATAAAATTTAAACGGTCCAGCCAGCTTTGCGCATGACGGGAGGCCGCTTTCCCTTGAGCTTACAGGTCACATGCTTTTAGTTTCAGCATTATAACTTTTTTTTGGTCTTTCGCTCTTCGTTATACAATGCCAATCAACAAAAACATCCGGGTATTTAAAAGCGATGAAACTGGCAACATTTACTTTTGAGGGCAAGACCCGAGTCGGGGCGGTTGTGGGCGATTGGATTGTGGATAGTTTAGGGGTAAAGGCCATACCTGAAGATATGATTGGATTTCTTGAGGGAGAGGCTTCCTCTATCGATGCCATGCAGCAATTGATAGCCAAAAACACGCAGCGTATCGCTTTAGCGGACGTAATCCTGCAAGCGCCGGTGCCAAGGCCGGGCAAGTTTCTGGGTATTGGTCTTAATTACGCCGATCATATTGACGAAACCGAGTTGGAAAAACCCGAATACCCCACCTTTTTTACCAAGCAAAGTTCCTGTGTCATAGGGCAGGGTGCTGCGATTCACAGACCCAAAGTGTCCGAAAAACTGGATTATGAAGGGGAACTGGCTTTTATCATCGGCAAACGCTGCCGTCATGTGGCCGTCGATAAAGCTCATGAAGTGATTGCAGGGTATACGATTGCAAATGATGTGTCGGTGCGCGACTGGCAATTTCGTTCCGCCACCTGGACGCTGGGAAAATCGTTTGATACCCATGGGCCATTGGGTCCTTGGCTGGTTACGCCTGATGAAGTAGGCAATCCGCATCAATTAGCCCTGGAAACCTGGCTGGACGATGAAAAGCGTCAGTCATCCAATACGCGGCATATGATATTCAACTGTTTCGAGATGATTGCTTACTTAACCCAGGCCATGACGCTGGAGCCCGGAGATGTCATTACAACAGGCACGCCGGCCGGAGTTGGTGTAAAAATGAAACCCCGCGGTTATATGAAGCCCGGGCAAACGGTGCGTATCACCATTGAGAAAATAGGTACGCTGATAAATCCGGTTATCGCTGAGCCGGACAGTATTTATCCTGTAGTGTAACGAGCCAGGCCCACTTTATACCTTTCGCACTTCAAATTTCGGCAGTGCCTAAGGAGACAACGGGTTGTTCGGCAAAGGCTTTGCCAGCAGGGATGCTGGCTAGAGCCTATAGGGATATATTTACGGCGTCCTTTGACGGGCACCCCGGTGCCAAATTTCGATCTACGATGAGGAGACTTGAAACTTTAATCAGTCTATAGCATTACCAAAAAGCGGTTTTTTTACGTTCTTGGTGTTTTTGACTGGATTGGCTTCCGGCAGTAAAGGAAACAGCACGGTTAATTTCAAGCCGCCAAACCTTGATTTATCCATTTGTAACTCCGCATTGTGCAATAAAGAAATCCGTTGAACCATCGATAGCCCCAAACCCGTGCCTTGGACTTTGTTCGCGGTTTCTATGCACCGGTAAAACCGTTTATAAGCATCGTCGTATTGCTCTATGGCGATGCCCGGCCCCGAGTCTTCAACACTTAATTCCAGTGCTTTTCTTTGTGTCAGGCTGATCACAATCTTGCCGCCTCTGGGGGTGTATTTAACCGCATTGTCCAGGATGTTTCGGATCAGAATGCCGATCAGCGGAACATTGACTTTCACGTAGGCCACGCTGTCGTGCTCAAAACTCATGCTGATTTGCTTTTTATGCGCTTCAGGTTCCAGTTCGGCAATGATTTGTATCACTTCGCGGCTTAATTCGACGTATTGTTTGTTCAGGTAAGACGGGTCCGACTCTATCCGGGAAAACGTCAATAGTTGCTGGACCATGTTGGTCATTCTTTTGACCGCTTGTTCAATGCGCCCCAATGCTTGTTGCCGCATGCCTTCATCAGAAGTTTTCATGGCTACCTGCGCTTGAGTCAGTAGGCCAGCCAGCGGTGTTTTTAATTCATGTGAGGCATCGGCAGTAAATCGCCGCTCGTTTTCAAATGCTTTTTCCAATTGCAAAAAAAGCGTATTGATCTCTTCAACCACAGGGATAATTTCGGTTGGTAAGTGCCGAGTTGACAAAGGTTTCAGATAATTTGCCTCACGCCGGGCAAGTTGCAGGGTGAGACGATTGACCGGTTTTAGGGCGCGCCTGACGATCAAGCCGATGAAAACGCCCAGAAAAGGCAAGCTGAATAACAATGGTTTGATCAGATGGCTGACGATTTCATCTTTTAATTCGCGGCGAACATCGTCGCGCTGGCCCACATGGATAATGTATTCATCCTTGTCATCCGAAATACTGAAGACATGCCATAAATAGCCGTCAATTTCCATTTTAGTAAAACCGTTGAGCGAATCGGTCATGGGTTTGACCGGCGCTGTTCGTGAGCGCAAGATCAATCCTTCCGTCTTGGAGATCAACTGAAAAGCAATCTTTTGCGTGTATTTGGAATTAAAAGTGCTGTGCGTCAATATTTTCTCGGGGCTGTCCAAATCCCACAGTTCATTTAACGAGCCCTCATACAGCAAGTGGCCGACGAAAGAATAAAGAGCATGTGCCGATTGGGCTAATTCCGCATCAAAAAGCTTGACGACTTCGTCCCGGGTTAGCCGGTAACTGACATAGTCGGTGACGCCCCAGATTAGCGCTGACGCCGAGAGCAGTGTAAGCAGCAAAATATTCCGTAGCGAATATCTCATTCAGCTTCATCAATGATATAGCCGACGCCGCGGACAGTCCGGATAAATTTGGCGCCCAGTTTCTTTCGTAAATGATGAATATGCACTTCTACCGAGTTGCTTTCAATTTCAGATCCCCAGGAATAAAGGGCTTCTTCAATCCGGGCACGAGAAATCACGCGGCCGATATTGCTCATTAGAAAATTTAAAATGCCAAATTCTTTTTGGGATAAATCGATACGCTTATTTTTGACTGTAACGACATGCGATGCCGGGTCCAGCAATACGCCCTGGTGTTCGATTTGCGGGACGCTGCGTCCTGACTGCCTTCTTGCCAGCGCCCTGAGCCGTGCGCAGACTTCCGATAACTCAAAGGGTTTTGCTACAAAATCATCGGCACCGCTGTCCAGTCCTTGAATGCGGTCATCCACAGTATCTTTCGCTGTCAAAACCAGAACAGGCGTTTCATCCTTGCGTTTGCGCAATTCTTTTAAGACCTCCATTCCTTCCAGTCCCGGCAGGTTAAGATCCAATACTACCAGTTCGTAAGAGTTTGTTTTCAGTGCCTCATTGGCGAGATTGCCATCCATGACCCAATCCACGGCATAGCCTTCCATGGTCAGGCCTGCCTTGATGCCATCGCCTAAAATTTCATCATCTTCTACTAATAAAAGTCGCATAGTTACGCTCAGAGTTTATAAATTTGTTCAGAATACGAAACCAAAATCAGTCCGTGTCCAATTTTCCTGTTTTAAGCCTTTCCCATAGATAAGCCAAACAGGTTATGAATAGTGCAGATCCCAGCACGGTTAATGACGCCAGCATATTATTCAACCATTCCGGTGCCACTAACAACATTATGCCCAAGTTAAACATCATTAAGCCGGATAATAACTTCAACAGGCGGCCTTGTTGTTCTGTCAATTTTCTACTGCCCAAGGTCAGGGTATAAAGCATCACGATGACGAGAAGCGGTATGACATAAACTGTATTATAAAGTGCCAGATAAGCATAATAAGACGGGGTCGATAAGGCATGTAAGGTCAAAACGCGGGTATAAATCATAGGCAGGCCCGCTGTGCATAAAAGTTCGTAGCTGTTGGCGGCAATAGCCAAGACCACCGTTGCTGCGACCATGGCTGTCCAGTTTCCGGCCTGCAGGATTGAGCGCATACGTTGAAAAAGCAGTGGCTTGGCCGATTCGGGAATACTCAGGGATAGCCCTTGTTTAAAGAAAAAATAATCCTTGATATTAAAACCTGCTATTACCACGGCGATAATGCCGGCCAGGGCTGTGATCAGTTCCAGTTCTTGCGTTATTAAAAAAAGGTTGAGCCAGGCCGCCATGAATATAAAATACATCCCGCCGGAAAATATCACGAATATTCCGCCTATGAGTGCTATTCGCTGCCTGCTCTGGCCATGTGCCATAAGACTGAGCAGGAACATTAAGACAAAAAAAGCACAAGGGTTGAAAGCGTCCAGTGCCGCAATGAATACGGTCAGGAATGGCAGTGAATAAGCCTGATAATCAATCGTGCCCAGCAAAGGCAAGTCCAGTTGCGTGGGAGCTGTCGGGCTCTGTTTGGCCTCATGGCATTCGATCAACTCGCGTTCCAGTTCTTTGCCCATCCGGGCCGGACTGTCAAAACCCACCCGGATACGGTCACAAAAAATAAAGCCGGGTATCGCGTTGGCCGGGTCATTGAGCGCTTTAGCCATCGTGATATAGCGCTTTACATTTTCCTGATTATTCACCAAATCATAGCTTTTAACGCTTAGCCAGTCATATCGCGTGTCCAATTCCTCGATAAACGGTTTGGCCTCCAGGCAGTGGGAGCATCGATGGGACCAGAAAAAATGCAATTCAATAGCCGGTTCTTGGATGTTTTCAGCGCTATAACCGATGTTGAGCCAAGCTCCTAAAAACATAACTAAAAACACTGAATATTTCATTACGGCACCTGCATTTTAGGAGGATCAATTTTATAACGTCTGCAATTCAATCGTCTTTTTTTATCTCTACTGTAATGCCTACAGGGATGTAGGTAAGGGGCGTGAGCAGGAGCGGAAGCTTTGCCTACAGGGATGTAGGTAAGGGGCGTGAGCAGGAGCGGAAGCTTTGCCT
>JAGXSU010000036.1 GCA_018333785.1 Methylomicrobium sp.
TTCTTGGCAACCCTCAACTTATTAGCTTTCCTCACTCATACGGTGCTTGAATGGCTCGACGAGGCTTACCGTGCCGTACGCAATGCCGCACCTTCCAGACGGACATTCTTCGAACAATTCCGAATCTTACTTCAATTTATGCCTTTTGATAATTGGCAGCATTTGATGCGGTTCATGCTCTATGGAGAAAATCAAATACCTAGAAAAACGTAAGGTTTTAAAATGGGAATTGCTGCAACGACAGCGCGATTACCGCAGCATTGGAAAATTACTGCACCAATATCGACAGTGCCGAAAAATCCGGCGACCTGCTACAGCGCGAAGCATTATTAACCAAACAGCTCTATCGTTACGTCGCTAAAGCCACCCAACAGAGCGATTTTACCCGCGATCACCAAGCCACCGACCTGGCTAACGGCTTTCTAAACCACGGCAACTACCTCGCTTATGGCCTGGCTGCCACCATACTCTGGGTGCTGGGCATACCGCACGGTTTCGCGGTCATGCACGGAAAAACCCGGCGCGGCGCCTTAGTGTTTGATGTCGCTGACCTCGTCAAAGATGCCATCGTTCTGCCCTGGGCCTTTGTTTGTGCCAAAGAGAAGATGAGCGAACAAGAATTTCGTCAGCAAATTCTGCAAAAATTTACCGAACACAAAGCCCTCGACTTCATGTTTGAACAAGTCAAGCAACAAGCCATGCGGGATGACTGGTCATGATGGTTACCTTTGTCAGCCAATGCGAGAAAAAAGCCCTCAACCGCACCCGCCGTGTCCTCGACGCCTTCGCCAACCGCATCGGCGACAACACCTGGCAAACAGTCATAACCGAAGACGGCCTGATTGCCGTTAAAACCCTGCTGCGGAAAACGGCCACTAAAAACACAGCCGTAGCTTGCCATTGGCTGCGTTCCAGAAGCCGGAGCGAACTGGTTTGGGTGGTGGGGAATAGGAAGCGGTTTAATGCTGAAGGGATTGTGCCGGTGAATAGCACACGGAAAAACTTGCTGAATAGCCAATGGGAAAATGATTGGCAATATTTGCCTGTCATCAAAGCCTTAGTAGCGGTTGCTGCATTACTGCATGACTGGGGAAAAGCCACTGCATTGTTTCAAAGCAAATTAAAAACCAGCAGCAAATTGGGTGACCCATTACGCCATGAATGGATTTCATGCTTGCTGCTAAATGCACTTGTTCAAGAAGCTGGTAACACGGATGAGGGTTGGTTGCAGTTATTAGCCAAAGGCGAACTCAACGAGCAAACATTAAAGCAGTTAGTTATAGGTAATACTAAAAATCCATTAGAAAATTTACCCCTCATTGCGCAATTGGTCGGCTGGCTGATTTTGACGCACCATCGTTTGCCTTATCTAGCTGATCCAAAGCAGGAAGCAGGACAAGCAAGGGAAAACTTACAAAGAATGCTGAAAAGTATCACTGCTACCTGGAATTATCAAAATAAAATTGGCGATGAAAAGCGACTTAAAGCCTGTTTCGAATTCCCGGAAGGCTTACTCAGCCAATCAGCGCCTTGGCTAAAGCAACTGAAAAAATGGTCCACTAAACTGCAGCAAGCACAATCACAAATCCAGCAATTGATTGATAACGGCACTTACCGCTTGGTCCTGCACCATGCCCGGCTCAGCTTGATGTTGGGCGATCACTATTATTCCTCATGCGGTGCTGATAAAACCTGGAATAGTGACATTTCTCTATTTGCCAACACCGACAAAAACCGGGCACCCAAGCAAAAACTGGATGAGCATTTGGTACATGTCAGTGACCACGCCTTGCGTATCAGCCAATCCCTATCGCGTTTCACTACCGATATGGAAGCGACCTACGACATCAAAAACTTGAAACAAAAAAGCCCCAAAGGCTTCGAATGGCAAGATAAAGCGGTCGAAAAAATCAACAGCTTCAAAATCCACCAACAAGGCTTCAACGATAAAGGCTATGGCTGGTTTGTGGTCAACATGGCCAGTACCGGCTGTGGCAAAACCATTGCCAATGCCAAAATTATGAAAGCCTTATCCGACGATGGCGAAAGCCTGCGCTACCTATTGGCGTTAGGCTTGCGTACTTTAACGCTGCAAACCGGTGATGAATATCGGCACCGTATCGGCCTAAAAAATGACGATCTGGCAGTGTTAATCGGTTCGTCGGCAGTTAAAGAACTACACGAAAAAGCCAAACCAAAACTCGATGAGCAACCCTCCTCCTTTGAAGAAAATGGCTCGGAATCCTTAGAAGCATTACTTGATGAAGATTTAGATTATGCCGACGCACCCACCGCCGACTTTTTGGATGCAGTTATTCCAAAACACAATCCCAAACTGGCCGAGAAAAATAAAGCCTTTTTATACAAACCGGTTTTGGCCTGCACCATAGACCACATCATCGCCGCAACCGAAACTACCCGTGGCGGCAGGTATATTTTGCCCTGTTTGCGCTTGCTGTCTTCGGACTTGGTGATAGACGAAGTGGATGATTTTGACGGCAAAGACTTAATTGCTATTGGCCGCCTGATTCACTTGGCAGGCATGTTGGGGCGTAAAGTGATGATTTCATCGGCGACCATTCCGCCCGCATTGGCCGAAGGCTTTTTCAACGCCTACCAAGCAGGCTGGACACTGCATAGCCAATTCAAAGATGCACATCCTCAAATAGCCTGTGCCTGGGTTGATGAGTTTGGCACCGAAGTTCAATGCCTGGATAAGGCTGATTCAATAAGTCGATGCCGAACCTATCAAGGGTTTCATCAATACTTCATCGGTAAGCGGGTAGTCAACTTACAAAAACAACCGATTAAACGCAAAGCTTATATCGTGCGCTGCGATGATTTATCAGCAGCAACAAATGACCAAGAGTCGCTAAAACAACAGTATTTTGAAAAGATCAAACAGACGGCGACCGAGCTACACCAAAAACACTACACAGTTGATCAAAAAACCGGCAAACAGGTGTCGTTTGGGGTAGTTCGGATGGCGAATATTCCACCTTGCATAAACTTAACCCACTTTTTATTGCAAGCCGAATGGGATGAAGCGATTGCACCAAAAATCATGGCCTATCATAGTCGCCAAGTGCTGTTATTACGCCATGAGCAAGAACAACATTTAGACGCCGTACTAAAGCGCAAAGAAAAAGCGGGAGCAATGCCGCAAGCCTTCGATAATACGATAATTCGAGCACACCTAAATTCAACCACTGCCCAGCATGTGCTTTTTATCTTGGTGGCAACGCCAGTAGAAGAAGTGGGCCGAGACCACGATTTTGATTGGGCAATTATCGAACCTTCTTCCTACCGCTCTATCATTCAACTTGCCGGGCGGGTGCGCCGCCATCGACTAACACCAGTCGATCAGCCCAATATCGCCATCATGCAATACAACTTGAAAGCTTTGCGCAAAGACGGTAGGCCGGCTTACTGCCGCCCTGGGTATGAAGTGAATACTTTAAGACTGGTTTCGCATGATTTATGTCAGTTGGTCGATGAGGCGGTAATAAACGCCGCAATTAACGCCATCCCTCGCATAAAGCAACCCGAAAATCTACGTCCAAAACAACAACTGTCAGACCTTGAGCATCAGGTCATGAATAACAGCCTGACTCAATACCAAGCTAAAGGCCCGCAGGGTTTGCAGGCATGGCTGAGCGAATGCTGGTGGCTAACCGCCGTGCCACAACAGTTGAACCGTTTCCGCGAAAGCAACCCCGACATAACCCTCTATTTGGTTTGGCAGGACGGTAAACCGGTATTTTGTGAAAAGACCGAACGCGGCGAGTTTATTCCGTTTGGAGATAGACAAAACATCAAAATCACGCCGTCTTTAACGGAAGAAGTAAAATCAAAGTTATGGCTGGAAAGGGATTATGAGTCTGCTCTTCGACAGCTTCTCGATGGTGATACCGAAAAAGGTGAAGAAGAGCTGGTAATGGAGAAAAAATCTAAACGTTATGGGGAAATCACTTTTCCAGAAAACAAAGACCAAGGCTTTTTTTATTCAGATCAGTTTGGCCTATTCACATGATACGCTTAGGAACATTTTTCTTCCCGCAACACTTCGCGCAAGGCTTCTTTGACGCTATCGGCCAGCAGACCCCGGCGCAAAGTCTCGTTAATCAGCGTCTGGTAACCACGCCCGCCAGCTTTGGCCTTATAAGCGTTAATGACAGCGGTATCTAACATGATGGTAATACGTTGTTTACCCAAGTCTACATCAGGCAATAGGACACCCAAAGGCTTAAGCTGGGAAAATTGTGCTTCATCCAATTCAGGACTGTCTTCGTCCGGCATGTCGGACAAAGGGGCGGCATCGACAGCAGCCCAATCAATGCTGGCTGGCGGCATTAAATTTTTTTTGTTCGCGCGCATTGGCTTTCCTCAAAGAAATGATGCGGATCTGGTTGTCCGTAGGGTAGCAAAAAACGACCACCATCAACCTGCCGTCAATGGTGTTGTAACCGATGAATCGCCGTTCAGGATAATTGTTACGGGCATCTTCAATAACCAGCATGTCGTCATTGAACATGGTCTCAGCCGCCAGCAAGGGTAAGCCACGGCTTTCAATATTTTTTTGGTTTTTGATCGGGTCACATATCAGTTTCATGAACATTATTATACATACGATTATACGTATAAAAACAGGTTCAGTTTTTTAATTATCGTCGGCAAATAACAATACTATGGAGTCTACCAATGAATAAAACCTTTGCGAATCCAAACACCATCAGGATAGTGGAGATGTATCGATGAACGAAATTAGCGAAACGATTAAAAGCTTTCTCGAAAGCCAAAAATCAGATTTTTTGGAAAAGAAAATTACCCAAGAAACGAGAGAAAAAAAGAAAAAACTCGATTCATTATTCGAAAAAGTTTCTAGTGAAGATTTAACCTCAGAAAAACTATTGCAGGAACAAAATAAGTACGATGAGGCTATTTCTAAAGCTAGAGAAAAATTCCAGCCAGAGGCAGATCAGAAATATGAGCTGTTAGCTTGGCTCAGCGATGCTTTCAGCAAAGCAAAACCCAACGTGACAACTCATCCAGCGAAATTTACCAACCCTAAAATTAGTAATGCCACAGCGTTACTTTTCTATGGATTAGAAGTTAACAACGGCTACGTGAAAACAGGCAATGTTCGCTTAGCTTCCAAAGTTGATGTTTCTGGAAACTCTGCAACAAACACCATTATTTTTGAGCTTTATACACTTCTAGCTACACGATTAAAAAATGGAAACAGCTTAATAAATCAATTTGAAAATGATGATACGGATTTGATTGCGTTTTTTAAATCCATCAATATCGAATACGAAACGATGAAGGCTAGATGCCTTGAAGTGTTTTATGGAAAAAAATTTTCACAATCGACTCATGAACAAATAAAACAAGTCTATTTCCCAGTGGAAGATGGAATTAGCGGTTATCACTTACTTTCCATGGTGACGCCATCTATGTTGATGTTTGAAGCTAAAAATCGAATTGATGCTTATGATCGATGGGTTGATGGACAACATGTGCGTAAACTAAAAAAAGACAACAAATTTTATACGGAGGGGTTTGATGAGGTTCTAGGCTTAACAGAAATTGGTTTTAGCCATACCGAATTCACCAAAATGGGCAATGTTAGTTATCTGAATGTAAGAAATAAAGGAATTGCTTATCTTTTATCCAGCACTCCACCCGTTTTAATGCAACGTCAAATACGCCTGCCAACTAATAATTTTTTCAGAAACAGTTTGCGCATAAGACCGTTTCAAGACACATTCCAACCGCTGGACAAACTAATTCGAACCGATGTTAATAATGTTCATGTTCGCGATGGCATCAGGAACAGCCTTAAATATATCATCGACCAAGTGCTGCAACGCGCGTTCAGAGTCAGGGCCTTCGAACCAGGTTGGTCCAACACTGAACATTATCAATCGTTACCGCTAGCCCAGCGCATTTGGCTGGACAATGCCAACCTGGAGCAACGAAAAAGCCAAGACGATTGGCTGGAAGATATAGTTGGTGACTTTGCCCGTTGGATACTTGATACCTACGAATACCTGTTCAAAGAAACCTATATCAAATTGAGTGACCACGATTTACGCGAGGTTAGCGGCATTGTGCAACAAGCCGTCAGCAGCGATCAGGAGTTTTTTAAATGAGACGATTTTTATTACTCCCGCATATCAAAATCCACAACGCCAATGCCATGAGCAGCCCTTATACCATTGGCTTTCCGGCTATGACTGCATGGTTAGGCGCGGTTCATGCGTTGCAACGGCATTTGCATCAACAGGGTTTATTTGATGTGCAATTAACCAGCTTAGCGGTAAGTTGCCATCAGTTTGATTTACAGACGTACAAAGGAGAAAAGGATTTTACAGAATCCATCATTCATTACAGAACCTCACAAGTTTTTGATGAGAAATATAAAGAAAAAAGCTATGGGAAAAAATTTTCAAGCAAATTTGACGCGCCACTAACTGGGGAAGCATTTATAGAAGAAGCCCGTTGTCACTTGGATGCATCGCTATTGGTCGAGTATCAAGGGTTGGACAGTGATGACCGTGAGCAGTTTGAAAATAGCGTCAATGTCCAATTGCAGCGCATGAAATTCGCCGGGGGCGATGTGCTATCCGCCAAACCGGTAGAATTACATACGGTCGATGAAGACAACGATCAAGACATTAAGCGAGTGTTGGCAAAGCTCATGCTGGGCCATGTGCTGATAGAGCGCCGCGACTTAATGATTAATACCATGGAAGAAGGCAAAGACGCACTGGATGCTTTGCTCGATCACCTTAAAATCATGCACCGTGCCACTCAAGATGAAGATGGCAACGTCACATGGACAAGTTCACGCAAAACGGCGGGCTGGTTAGTGCCGATTGCCACCGGCTTTCAGGGTATTTCAGACCTTGGCTCCGCAAAAAACCAACGTGACACAGAGACACCACACCGCTTTGCTGAAAGCATGGTCACGCTTGGCGAGTTTGTCATGCCATATCGCATCAGAAACCTGGACGACATGCTCTGGCAATACCATGTCGATACTGAACAAAATTTGTACCTTTGCCAAACCCTTTCAACTTCAAATAACCTCGGAGATTAACAAATGGCTATTAAAAATGACGCAACCGTATTAGCTTTTGAAAAAAAATTAGTACCCTCGGATGGTTACCTTTACGGCACAAAATGGGATGAACGTCATCAAGTAAAAGCAACCCCTTTAAAGCTGATTGAAAAATCGGTGCGCGGAACCATTTCAAATCGCTTAAAACCTGCCTTACAAAGCGATCCATTAAAACTTAACGCTGAAGTCGAGAAACCGAATCTGCAAAAAGTTGATGCCTGTGCACTGGGCGAAAATCAGGACACGCTTCGTCTCAACTTTACCCTTAAGGTTCTTGGCGGCATCAATAAACCTGCAGCCAGTAACGGGGTGGCTTTTAATCAGTCTTATCCCAAAGTGGCACAAGCCTATATCGAACAGGAAGGCTTTAACGAACTGGCAAAACGCTATGCCATCAACATTGCTAATGCCCGCTATTTATGGCGTAACCGTGTAGGGGCGGAAAAAATTGAAGTCGTTGTCAATACCGGCGGCGACCAGCCATTAACCTTCGATGCTAAAGAATTTTCGCTACGCAGTTTTGATTCAGCCGATTCAGATCTGCAAACACTGGCTAATCAAATTGCCAATGCGCTGAGTGGTAAATTACCGTATTTATTAATTAACATAAATGCCTATGCCTTGGTTGGTAAAGCGCAAGAAGTTTATCCCAGCGAAGAATTGGTGTTGGATAAAGGCAAAGGCGACAAGAGCAAAATTTTGTATCACGTCAATGAGGTAGCTGCCATGCACTCGCAAAAAATTGGCAACGCTTTACGCACGATTGACACATGGTATCCCGGTTTTGAAGACGCTCAGATTGGCCCAATAGCTATAGAACCCTATGGATCAGTAACCAACCTAGGTAAAGCCTACCGTACACCAAAAGAGAAGTCCGATTTTTATACCTTATTTGATCGATTTGCCTTAGGTGAGAGTCTGGCAGAAAAAGCTCAGGAACATTATGTAATGGCAGTCTTGGTGCGTGGCGGCGTATTTGGACAAAGCGGCAAGGATTAGGCCATGAAGTTTTATCTGGAAATCACCTTACTGCCCAATCCCGAGGTTGGGATAAATTTCCTCTGGTCAAAAGTCTTCCAACAAATCCACCTCGGCCTGGTTGAACTTCAGGAAGAGCAAGTGCCAATTGGGGTTTCGTTTCCTGAATATGTGATAGGCGAAAAATACAGCGTCTTGGGTAGCAAGTGTCGCTTGTTTGCGCGTGACGACGCCACGCTCGCCCGCTTTGATGCCGGAAAATGGCTGGCCAGGCTGAGCGATTATGTACATTGCACCAGCATTCGACCCGTGCCGGAAAAAATCCTGGGCTATGCGACTTATCAACGCCAGCAACCCAAAACCAGCAAAGAGCGGCTAGCCAGACGCTATGCAAAAAGGCACGGCCTGGGTGTTGCAGAGGCATTGCAAACTACGATCGACTTATCCGACAAAGCAACGCCAAACGCTGGCTACAAAATGCAGTTTCGCTATTGCGACATGCCGCCAAAAGCTATCGCAACGCCGTTTATTCGCCTGAAAAGCCTAAGCAGCGAGCAAACCTTTTGTTTGTGGATTAAGAAAACCTTGGTAGCGGAAGCTTCGGAAGAGGGGTTCAGTCGTTATGGGCTAAGCCCCAAAGCCACCGTCCCGGAATTTTGACCCAAGTTTTTGCGCTCTTTAAAAATATGATTGAAAACAGCTAGTTAAGCACTGCGGTTTTGCGAATGGGTAAATTGGGGTAAATCCTTTACAAACCGCTGTGCAACTGGCTTAGAAGTTTTATAAAATCAGTCCGCTGCCGCACAGGCAGCTTAGAAAAATGATGGGCATTGATGCAATTGCAAGTCTGGGTCCGCTGCCGCACAGGCAGCTTAGAAATTATGGATCAGAAGTTGTGAAGACAAGATTGAGTCCGCTGCCGCACAGGCAGCTTAGAAAATCTAATGATTGACGAGGATTGTTTTTAGTCAGTCCGCTGCCGCACAGGCAGCTTAGAAAGTCTATTCAATGCTCTGATGGTTCATTTGTTCGTCCGCTGCCGCACAGGCAGCTTAGAAATAGAGAGTTATCATCGTCGGAAGGGTACGATTGTCCGCTGCCGCACAGGCAGCTTAGAAACAAACATCAATAGCTATCTGAGGAACTGTTTGGTCCGCTGCCGCACAGGCAGCTTAGAAAAGTCAGAAGGCGAAACATAATCAAGATCAGAAGTCCGCTGCCGCACAGGCAGCTTAGAAAATTAAGCCGCAATCTATGCCGCTTTCTGAGTCGTCCGCTGCCGCACAGGCAGCTTAGAAATTCAAGACGCGCAATCCCCAAATCATTTATCAGTCCGCTGCCGCACAGGCAGCTTAGAAATCATGCAGCGTATAGGTATACGCCTCAGCCAGGTCCGCTGCCGCACAGGCAGCTTAGAAACTAAGCGGTTCGACTGAAATGATACGGGAAACGTCCGCTGCCGCACAGGCAGCTTAGAAAATTGAAACAGACACAGCACCAAAGAACAGACCGTCCGCTGCCGCACAGGCAGCTTAGAAAATAACGTGCGCTTCTGTCGGTGTCGTTCCTTCGTCCGCTGCCGCACAGGCAGCTTAGAAAATCAGCGCGGCTTTGTCCTCATCGGACGCACCGTCCGCTGCCGCACAGGCAGCTTAGAAAACTGTCATCAGGTGCAGTTCAAATTCTTCAGCGTCCGCTGCCGCACAGGCAGCTTAGAAAATGTCCAACACTTCATGATCTTTCGGCAAGGCGTCCGCTGCCGCACAGGCAGCTTAGAAAAAACCAAAAAGGACGTGGTGCTTAACTACGCAGTCCGCTGCCGCACAGGCAGCTTAGAAAGCGATTGTTAACGCCTTGCTAGCGGCTTCAACGTCCGCTGCCGCACAGGCAGCTTAGAAAAATGCCAGCACCTTGAAGATGCTGAATGAGCAGTCCGCTGCCGCACAGGCAGCTTAGAAATTAACGGCGTAGGTGAATTGTGTTTGCTGATCGTCCGCTGCCGCACAGGCAGCTTAGAAAGACAGGCTGGGCGTCTTGTCATCGTGGTGCGGGTCCGCTGCCGCACAGGCAGCTTAGAAAGTGTGCCAATCATGCCGCCATTTACCAGGGCCGTCCGCTGCCGCACAGGCAGCTTAGAAAGGCCACCGCCCTATTTAAACGATCAAGCGGAAGTCCGCTGCCGCACAGGCAGCTTAGAAAAATAACGGCGCGGGTTATGCGATTGGGGCAACGTCCGCTGCCGCACAGGCAGCTTAGAAAAAGCACAAGGCGCACCCGGATTGCATGTGTTTGTCCGCTGCCGCACAGGCAGCTTAGAAATCATCCGCACAGCCGCCCTTGATAAAATCAAAGTCCGCTGCCGCACAGGCAGCTTAGAAATTTATCCTGTATCGTTACTATGAGTTACATTTGTCCGCTGCCGCACAGGCAGCTTAGAAAATTTATTGCTCCCGTTCTCGACTTTCTTTATAGTCCGCTGCCGCACAGGCAGCTTAGAAATTAAAGCCGATAAAAGAACGCAAGTTCGACCTGTCCGCTGCCGCACAGGCAGCTTAGAAATTCTGATCTTGACTCAAAATTGACTACAAGGGGTCCGCTGCCGCACAGGCAGCTTAGAAAGCCGTATACAACCGCCATTGCAACCGAGATTGGTCCGCTGCCGCACAGGCAGCTTAGAAATTATGTGATGAATGGGGGAAATATTCTTGAACGTCCGCTGCCGCACAGGCAGCTTAGAAAATCGATATAAACTTGTTCAATAGATTGAATGAGTCCGCTGCCGCACAGGCAGCTTAGAAAGTTCGCATCAAGAGTGTTGTCCGAGTTCGACCGTCCGCTGCCGCACAGGCAGCTTAGAAAGAGATTACGGCACCGAGGGTGCGCCCATCGTTGTCCGCTGCCGCACAGGCAGCTTAGAAAAATATAGTCATTTATTTCATCTTCAAATTGCCGTCCGCTGCCGCACAGGCAGCTTAGAAAGCTTGATCGCGTGACGCTGATAGAAAGATCTGGTCCGCTGCCGCACAGGCAGCTTAGAAAAAAATCACGGCGCGGTTTTGGCCGCGGCCAGCGTCCGCTGCCGCACAGGCAGCTTAGAAATCAGACGCTTTAACAAACCAACTCGCCATCTCGTCCGCTGCCGCACAGGCAGCTTAGAAATTGTTGCATCTGCAACGATTAGAAATAACACTGTCCGCTGCCGCACAGGCAGCTTAGAAAACCGGCGGCGCGGCCGGGTTATCTGCCGAGGAGTCCGCTGCCGCACAGGCAGCTTAGAAATTCATAAGCATTTGGCCCGCGTCAATGCGTCAGTCCGCTGCCGCACAGGCAGCTTAGAAACGTCATCATCAAACCCGGCACTCGTACCAAACGTCCGCTGCCGCACAGGCAGCTTAGAAATGAAACGGAACAATGGTGGTTAGATCAATCACGTCCGCTGCCGCACAGGCAGCTTAGAAAAGCCGCAACGCAAAGACCTAGCCAATACCACCGTCCGCTGCCGCACAGGCAGCTTAGAAATCAGTAAGTAGGTATTTATTTATCGCCTGCTCGTCCGCTGCCGCACAGGCAGCTTAGAAAATTTTAGTTTTGAGCATGAAGGCAGAAGATAAGTCCGCTGCCGCACAGGCAGCTTAGAAATGTTGCGTTTGCTGTTGCATCTTGCAAGCCAGTGTCCGCTGCCGCACAGGCAGCTTAGAAATAAAAGCAAATAAACTGTTGATATGCTCCCGGGTCCGCTGCCGCACAGGCAGCTTAGAAAGTTTCCTTTTCTGCACCGATTGCGCCGCTTTTGTCCGCTGCCGCACAGGCAGCTTAGAAATTGGGACACTCACCCTAAAAGAATGCACAGACGTCCGCTGCCGCACAGGCAGCTTAGAAATTCAAACGTAAAATTTTTAACGCCTGTGTTATGTCCGCTGCCGCACAGGCAGCTTAGAAAAAGTCGCCATTGGGAGCAACGATGCAATCATGGTCCGCTGCCGCACAGGCAGCTTAGAAAAGTAGTGGCATTAGTTCGGCGGTCAATTTTGTGTCCGCTGCCGCACAGGCAGCTTAGAAATCTTCAGTGTATAAGCCGGAAGGCGTTCAAGCGTCCGCTGCCGCACAGGCAGCTTAGAAAGCTATTTCATCGCGCCGACTCGCCCCAGGAGCGTCCGCTGCCGCACAGGCAGCTTAGAAAATAAATCGGGCTTGCGTTGCTGTAAGTGTTCGGTCCGCTGCCGCACAGGCAGCTTAGAAATGATACGCGGCTACGGTTGGCCACGTATGGATGTCCGCTGCCGCACAGGCAGCTTAGAAACTGAGCTCATGCGCGTGCTTAAGCGCCAAGGCTGTCCGCTGCCGCACAGGCAGCTTAGAAATCATTAATCGACCTTCGGGACCCATCAGCCAAGTCCGCTGCCGCACAGGCAGCTTAGAAAGCTAAATAGTCGGTAATCATGACCGGCAGCGGGTCCGCTGCCGCACAGGCAGCTTAGAAAAGTCAACAGGCAACTCTAAAGTGGCCTCAAACTGTCCGCTGCCGCACAGGCAGCTTAGAAATTCAGCAACCGCTGACATCTTGATCGCCTCTTCGTCCGCTGCCGCACAGGCAGCTTAGAAATGCTGCAAACGCGTTATTTTGATGCGTTTTTTGTCCGCTGCCGCACAGGCAGCTTAGAAATCTTCTTCCTGTTGGATAAACGAAGCGGTCGGGTCCGCTGCCGCACAGGCAGCTTAGAAAAGTAGAGCGGTTATCGGCGAGTTTTACCGCGCGTCCGCTGCCGCACAGGCAGCTTAGAAAACGAGTGGAACGTCTCCAAGTTGCCTAATGTGGTCCGCTGCCGCACAGGCAGCTTAGAAAAACCAGGTTTGATTGATGCGCTGGCTTTTGCCGTCCGCTGCCGCACAGGCAGCTTAGAAATCATCAATAATCAGAAGGCACCCGTTACCGATGTCCGCTGCCGCACAGGCAGCTCAGGGCTTGGAGTCATTGGGATGAAGTGGGCTCATGGGCTGCAAATAATCCAGATACACCTAGACGTTGGTGGTTGAAACGACGTTATCTGCGTTCGTTTGAAATCGATGGCACTAACGAGTATGCCATTGGCGCGTTTGAGTGGGGACGAACAGGATGGGCAGGGACAACCATGATGAGGTCTAAGCCGTCATCACAAAAACAACGGTTAGGCTGATTGTTGTTCAAAAAATAGTGAACGGCCTGCTCTGCAAGGCCGTTCTGTGGTTTTGGTTGGGTCTGCCGTACAGTCGGCCAGTCTCCTATCGCCACATACTTATAATACATAAGGGTAAAGATTATGCAATTTGATATCGAATTCGAATCCAGCCATTTGGTTATGATTTTATTATGAAAGTCAGTGTGGCAGATTGTTAGGATGGATAAGCGGCACCACACCCACATCTAACCGCATTGGCGGATGCAGCAGGCGCCTTATCCGCCGAACAACTTCGTCTATGAATAATAACCCGCCCGCTGCCGCACAGGCAGCTTAGAAAAATTAATTGGCGCTCTAAATCAATCAGCTGAAATTTTCCATTTTTATAGGGTTGTCCAGGCTTGTTAGAGATCTTTTTTTGTATTAATAGTTACCGTAGTTCCCGCAGAACCTGCCCTGGTCAGGGAATGCAGAAACCCAGAGGCCATGGATGGCACAATCCTTGTGTCCTGGATCCCGGCGCTCCCTGCCGGGATGACGCCAGCAGAATAACAGCCCCTTTTTGAAATTATTGTGAATCGATGTTTGCCTTAAAGTTGCCGTTGCCCCGGCACGGATTGCCGGGGTCCAGATGCCATGGATGGCGTTGGACTTTCGTAGTCTTGTGACCTGGATCGCTTACGCAGTCTTACGGCTACTGCAATCCCCAGGCATTCCCTGACAGGGACTGGCTCTCCCCTCATGACAGCGATTGTCATGATGATCAATCAGCCTGACCAGCACTTGCAGCGACAGCTGAGCTTCACAAATCCGGTAAGTGCCGAGGCCGATTTCAAGAACGGCATCAATACCGGAGTCTTTCGCTACTTGACGATAATCAAGCTGAGACGAGTCCTGCGCATACCAATCGGATATCGCAGTATGCCAGTGGAACAGGTAGGCATCTTGACCATAGTCTGGCAACGGCAAGCGGAAATAGTGTTGACTGAGACGCGCAAGGTAACAATTCAAGGCCATGGCGATAATTGTTGGGTTGCGAAAAGTAGGCAACCCAACCTACTATTCTGCTTATGATCGATAGCGTACGGACTGCGTGCGCCTGGCGACGTACACTCGTATTCATCCCTGGGGCTGCAGGAATTATCGATAGGGTCTGCGTAAAGGGTGGTAACCCCATTTAATTTAAAGCCCTGTTCGCGTTAGGCAGAGGCGTCATCCCGGCAGAGCCTGCCCCGGTAAGGGATTGCCGGGGTCCAGAAGCTATCGATGGCGCTGGACTTTCACATCCTTGTGACCTAGATTCCGGCAATCCATGCCGGAATGACGGTGTTGATTTACTTTCAACTACTAACGCGAACATAGCCTATAAAAACCGGGAAAACTTCAGCTTTGATAGATATTTACCATTTAAAGGGCAAGCCATGAATTTACGGGATTTATATTATTTGATTGCTGTCGCTGACCTGCGCAGTTTTGTTCAGGCATCGGAACGCTGCTGCATCAGTCAACCGACACTGAGCACTCAGATAAAAAAAATGGAAGAAAGTCTGGGGGTGCAGATTTTTGAGCGCACCAACAAAAAAGTGCTCCCTACCGAATTGGGCGAACAGATCATCGCTTCCGCGCGGCGTATTTTAAAAGAGGTCGACAATATCAAAGAAATTGCCGAAACGGCACAGGACCCTTTGGCAGGCAATCTTCGTATTGGCGCCTTTCCAACGCTCTCGACCTATATTTTTCCGCAGCTGGTGCCGTTGATCAAACAGGCATTACCGCGGGTCAGGCTGATTTTGGTCGAGGAAAAAACCGAATTACTCATTAAGCAATTAAAAAACGGACAAATGGATGTCGCCTTACTGGCGCTGCCGATAGCCGAAGATTTTTTGGAGACGGCCGCATTGTTTGACGATGAATTTTTATTGGCGGTCTCAGGCGATCATCCTCTTTCGGCCAAAAGCGTTGTCACTCATGGGGATTTGCTCGGACATCCGCTGCTGCTTCTGGATGAAGGCCATTGCCTTCGCGGCCATGCGCTGCAAATCTGCCAAATGATAGGGGCGGAGGAAGAACAAGATGTCAGAGCGACCGGACTTGAAACACTCAGGCAAATGGTGCGAGCCGGAACCGGCATTACGTTCATGCCGAACATTGCTATTCAGGGAAACGATGAGGGTATTCGCTACCTTCCCTTTGAAGTCCCCGCTCCCAGCAGAACGATAGGCTTGGTCTGGCGGCGAACCAGCGCCCGAGTTGAGCTTATCCGGCAGTTAAGTGCGTTAATCAAACATGCGATGGCCCGGTGACGCTGCGGACCCTTTATTCAATCCTGCGGCTCAGGCTGGCTTTACCTTTCTTAACCTTTCCAAAGCCCATTCGTAGTCAAAAACGTTCATGCGTTCAATAAACTGCTCATAGTCATCTCCCAAGGTCTCTTTTAACAGTTCGGCAGAGTCATTAACCAGGCGACTGGCTCGAACATTGTCTTCAACCAGCAGCCTTTCCAGTTCCTCAAGCTGCTTATTGACCCATTCAGGATCAATGTGACTCTCAGAACGCTCTTTTTGAACGCTTTCCTCAGGCAAGGCCCTTATCCTTTGAACCAGTTGCGTCAATTCGTGATCGCATGAGCGCGCCAGCGCTATACATTCCTCTACCCTGGCGTTTTGGCACAACACGCTATTCAACTTGACCGCCCATTTTAAAACACGATTGGCGCCCAAAATCGCTACTGCTCCGCTTAGGCTGTGCGTCAATCGGCGCGCTTGCTGGATATCGCCCTCCAGCAAACTGGCGAGGACATGCTTCATGTCTTGACTATGCCCGTCAGCAAACAGCGTAAGTAGACGAAGCGATCCGGGACTATCGGTATTAAACAAATCCGGATAGTCCTCATTGTCACCTTCAACAGATTCAGAATCTGCATTCACAGTCTTATCTTGCGAGGCACCGGTTGACTGAACGATATTTTCAGCGGCTACTTGCCTGTGCTTCTCGGGCGAGAGCCAGCGTAACAGCGCCGAGTAGAGCACTTCGGGTATAACCGGTTTGGCGATAAAGTCATTCATACCGGCAGCCAGACAGTTCATCCGGTCTTCTTCAAAGGCATTGGCCGTCATCGCCAGAATAGGCAAATCGGAATAACAGGATTGAGCACGTATTTTTCGAGTTGCGGCCAAGCCATCCATCTCAGGCATCTGCACGTCCATCAGAACCAGATCGTAACGATTGGCCTGGATTTTATCCAAAGCAATGCGGCCATTTTCGGCGATATCGACGGACATTCCCACTTCATGCAACAAATCCAAAGCCACTTCCCTGTTAATGGCGTTATCTTCTGCCAACAAGACATGCGCCCCTGCGTAATTCCTGGACAGCAAGGCTTCGGCATCCATAGGTACTTCGCATTTTTCAGCGGTCGTCAAGGCATTACCTTGCTGCAGTCGCGCTGTAAACCAAAAGGTACTGCCTTGCCCCAGGGTACTTTCTACTCCCGCCTCACCGCCCATCATTTCGGCCAGACGCCGGGTAATTGCCAACCCCAGTCCTGTGCCGCCGTATTTGCGTGTCGTTGAGGTGTCCGCTTGAGAAAATATCTCAAAGAGAATAGGCAAATGTTCTTTCGCAATGCCTATACCGGTATCCCGGACTTCAAATCGTACCAATAAACCTGTGCTGTTTTCGTCGATAAGCTTTGCGCATAAGCTGATGGAACCGGCTTCTGTAAACTTGACTGCGTTGACGGCATAGTTGAGCATGGCCTGTCTTATCCGGGTCAGATCACCGCGTAGCCGGATTGACTGATCTGCAACGTCCATTTTGAGGGTCAGCCCTTTGGCTTTTGCCTGATCGCTAATCGATGACCTGATGTAATCGATGACCGAATTCAATGAAAAATCAACGTACTCCAGTTCCATCCGGCCTGCATCGATCTTTGAAAGATCCAGTATCGCATTGATGATAGCCATTAAATGTTGAGCCGCGGCATCGATCTTATCCATGCGATCGCTCTGCGC
Source organism: Methylomicrobium sp. (assembly GCA_018333785.1). Lineage (GTDB taxonomy): Bacteria > Pseudomonadota > Gammaproteobacteria > Methylococcales > Methylomonadaceae > Methylicorpusculum. The sequence goes on from JAGXSU010000036.1 coordinate 17,274, forward strand.
CGGAGTCAATTGGCTTTGTCTTAGCAAATAGGTCAAGCCGATGATGGCATTCATGGGCGTTCGAATTTCATGGCTCATATTAGCCAGAAATTCGCTTTTGGCTTTATTGGATGCATCGGCGGCAATTCGTGCTTCGACCAGTTCGGCAGTTCGGATTGCAACCAGCTTTTCCAGATGATGACGATGCCGGTCAAGTTCTTCGGCCATCTTTCTTTTCTCGGTAATGTCTTCCTTGATCGCCAGAAAGTGGGTAATCGTTCCGTTTGCCTGATGAACCGGAGAAATAATGGCGAACTCGTAATAGGTTTCACCATTTTTACGTTGACAGCATATTTGACCGCGGTACACCTTGCCGCTGGTCAGAAAGCGGCACAGCTCTTCGCTATTGGTTACGTTCGACAGTTTAGACTGTATTGCAAACAAGTTTTGACCCAGCGCCTCGGAAGCCTGATAACCCGTGGCTTCAGTATAGGCTTTGTTGACATATTCGATGATGCCGTGAAGGTCGGTGATGACAATACTATTCGGACTCTGCTCAACCGCCAGTGAAAGTTTGCTCAGTTGTTCCTCGGTTGTCAGGCGGTAATTGAGCTCCATTTCCCGCAGCGCATCTTCGGCTATTTTCTTGCCTGTCAAGTCGATCATGGCAACATTGCAGGTCTCTAATGACTCATCGACCAGGGCTTTAACATGGACGTAGGGCCGCCGGTGACTCAAGCCCTCAGGCACTAAAGCCAGATCGCAGGTTTCGGTAATGTGACTGGTAAACGCGGATGCCAGTATGCGGGTATAGAGAGCGCGTGAGTCACTGCTGATGAAGTCGACAAAGCGTCTGCCCACCAGCGAGGCGCGGTTGGAGCCCAGCAATTCTGCACCCATAATATTTAATCGGACGATGATACCGTCCGGAGAAAGAGTAAAGTAACCAATGGGAGCAAAATCGTAGAGACTGGTATAACGGTTCAAGGCCGCATCTGTTTCAGCATGGGCGCGGCTTAGTTCTTCGTTCTGCATTTCCAGTTCAATTTGGTGGACTTGCAGCTCATGCAACAGCTTTATTGTATCCTGAGAATCGATGAATATCGGTCTGGGTGATGATAAAAGCTCTCTCTCAGCTTGCCTGCGTAATTTTCTGTCACTGCCTCTGCTTTTCATAAAACTTATCCTCGTTTAGCCCGTTCTATTTGCAGGCTTTCACATCATCTGAATTCGCATCAGAACAATTAATGTCTGAAGTTTCCCACTAATTTCAAAAAAGAACTGCCATTCTGCTTGAACTGCAGGGCTTATCTATAAAGTCTGTGTAAACGGTGGCAGACCTATTTAATAAAGCACTGGAGCGTAAAGGCTGAGGCGTCATCCCGGCGGGATTGCCGGGATCCAGGACACAAGGACGTGCTGCAGCCCCGCCATCCATGGCTTCTGGTTTCCGGCAATCCCTGCCGGAATGACGGTAACTATTAATGCAAACAA
>JAGXSU010000037.1 GCA_018333785.1 Methylomicrobium sp.
ATCCCTGCCGGGATGACGCCTCAGCCTTTACGCGACAGTGCTTTATTAAATAGGTTTGCCACCATTTACACAGACTCTATAGATAAGCCCTGCAGCTCAAGCAGAATGGCAGCTCTTTTTTGAAATTATTGGGAAACTTCAGCTTTCCTGATTAGCAAGATGTTTAAGCTAAATCCATAAGTTCGTCATGCGCGTCCGTAAACGGACATCCAGGGTAAGCTTCAGGCTCCCTAAATCCGGACCTCATGGAAAGCTCGAATCCAACTGTATGCCCCCGTGACATTACGCACTTGTACTTACGTCCATTTCTATTTCTGCAAACTTAAACTAAACTTACGGCCATCCTTGTATCTTTATCCCTTTCCAGTCCGGTAGTCTTAAAACCAGTCAGGTTTTAGGATTAAAAACAATAATTACAAAAAACATCGTTGATGAGCCATGACTGATATTTTACTGATCGATAAAAGCCAGATATGCCGGGTTCTGGCGGATAAACAAGGCTTGTCCATTTCTGTAAGTGATAATGACATTATCGGGCTTAACTCGGCCATTGCGTTAAAACCCTCGGTTATTTTGCTGGATTATCATCTAAGGAAACAGCAAACGCCTGAATACATCAGTCTTTTAGTAAAAGGATGTTTAACCAGCAAAATTGTGCTGATTGCGGATCAACTGGAAGAATTAGACTTGATGGATTGTTTGATTGCCGGTGCCCAAGGCTATGCCAGCTTAGAAATGCTGGATAAACAGTTCAGTAAACTGATTGCCGCGATAATGGCGGGTGAAGCCTGGATTTCCCGTCGCATGGTCGGAAAAGTGTTGGATAGATTGAGAGCGTTTTCTTCTTAGTCTTAAAAGTTCTGGCAAAGCCATTAAAGTAAAAATATCAAGACCCTCCTCATCTCTGCTATCTCTCAAGCCCCCCTCCTGATTTATAACAATTTTTCTCCAGTTCATCGGATTAGAATACACTGTTCAATTATTATGATAAATTGGTCGCAATTATTTTTTATTGTATTTTTATATCACTTTAAGGTAGTGATTTTTTTACACGGAAAAAACAGACTGATGACGCTAATTTTAATGCTGTTGATGGGTGGCGGGCTTTTTTTTATAGCGAGCTTGAGAGTTGATTGGTATGCACAAGCCTTAATATCACTATTTTTTTTATTAATTTTAATTCTGCTTAGGCGATTTAAAACCGGAGGATTTTGGAGGGTTTTATTTGTTACGATCAGCAGTTTTATTGTGTTGCGCTATTTCCTTTGGCGAATCAACTATACATTAAGTTATCAAGACTTCTTTAGTTCAATCGGAGCTACCACATTATTCCTTGCCGAGCTTTACGGTGGTTTAATGTTTTTTTTAAGTGTATTTGTCAATATCAGACCCTATCAAAGAACATTTATACCTTTACCAGAAGATACGGCAAAGTGGCCTAGTGTTGACGTAATTATCCCTACCTATAACGAACCAGTTGATTTAGTAAAAATTACACTGGCAGCAGCAACAAATATTGAATATCCAAAACACAAACTGAACATTTATTTATTAGACGACGGTGCCACTGAACAAAAATTAAAGTCATTTAATGATGATACAAGATGCGCCGCAAAAGAACGACAACGTCAATTTTTAAACCTGTGTTCGTTATTGAATGTTACTTATTTAAATCGCAAGGAAAATGTTCGCGCCAAAGCTGGCAATATGAATTCAGCTCTCGCACATATTCATGGAGATCTGATTTTGGTTCTGGATGCGGATCATGCGCCTTCGGTTGATATATTGACAAAAACGGTTGGTTCATTTTTAGCTGACGAAAAAGTATTTTTGGTCCAAACACCTCATTTTTTTATCAATCCAGATCCAATAGAAAAAAACCTTGATCTATTCAATCGAATGCCTTCTGAAAACTTTATGTTTTATCAAGCCATTCAACTCGGGTTGGACTTTTGGCAATCCTCATTTTTTTGTGGATCAGCGGCTGTTTTAAGGCGGAAAGCGATTGATGAAATAGGTGGATTTAGAGGCGTTACAATAACAGAAGATTCTGAAACCGCTTTAATTCTGCATAGTAAGGGTTGGAAGTCTCATTACGTCATGTATCCACTTATATCTGGATTGCAACCTGAAACATTTACCAGCTTCATGATACAGCGGACACGTTGGGCTCAGGGAATGGTACAAAATTTCATATTTCATAACCCTTTGCTATTACCTAATTTAAAAATAGGCCAACGAATAGGGTATTTATCTAATATGCTATTCTGGTTTTTTCCTTTTGCCCGATTTGTATTTCTTATTTCACCCGGACTTTATTTGTTCTTTGGGTTGAAAATTTACAACGCGAACTTCTTTGATTTTTTGAGTTATACCGTACCTTATTTAGCGGCATTATTACTTACGAATCATTATTTGTTTAGTAAAGTTCGCTGGGTTTTTATCTCAGAAATATACGAGACAATGCAGTCTTTGTTTTCAATTAGAGCCGTTTGGTCTGTCTTGAAAAATCCAAGTCATCCAGAGTTTTTGGTTACGCCAAAAATGGAAACACTGGATGAGGATTTTATTTCACCCCTTGCACAACCTTTTTACTGGACAATCTGGATAACATTTTTTACGGTTTTTTTTGGCATAGGACGGTTGTTTATTTATCCAGAGGAACAATCACTTATAACAATAACTTTATTTTGGGCGATATTTAATTTGTTATTGTTATTATCAGCGCTAGGCGCCCTTTTTGAACAAAAACAACGTAGATTAAATCCCAGGATTCCTGTAAACATTGAGGCGAATTGGTTAATTAGATATACAGATACCTTGACTGAAAAAAGAATACCTATTTTGATCAATGATTTATCGATGGGTGGAAGTAGTTTCTTCTGCGAATCAGAATTACCTGAAAATACGGAGACAATTAATACCTTTATAGAGATATCGGATGATCTAGGAAAGACCATTGAAATTTATAAAGCAGCCATTACCAATTCTTATAACCGTAAAAATGGATTTATCTTTGGTATTAAATTTATTTATTCTGATATAGATGAATTTGTAAGAATTGTCAGATTTGTTCATGGTGATAGTTTTAGATGGATAAAAATTCAGGAACTGGCTGGTAATGATCCTGGACTAATAAAAAGTATGATATTTATGACCAAGATTGGTGTTTATTATGGTATTAGCCATATTAAATGGGTTTTATCTTCGACAAATGGAAAGATTAAAAGATATGAAGTCAAAATTTGAAAAAAGTTCATTGATTATATTTATTATGGCTTTATGTTTTGTGTCAAACGTGGTTGTCGGACAAACAGAAAAAACACTTATTAAATCATGGCCACTCAGTCATTTTATGACATCTAATGAACAGATAGTTATAAGGAATGCAAGTGGAACTTATGAGTTAAACTTTCCGGTATCCGATAGAATAAAGCCTGTTTCGGCGATATTAGATTTAACCTTGACTAATTCAAATGTATTAAAAAACAACCGGTCTCAAGTTGTCATTTATGTAAATGATTATCTTATCGGGCAAATTAAATTAGACCCTATAAATAATACTACTAAAGTTATATATCAAATTGCCCCTGAATATTTAAAGCAAGGGTATAACAAAATTACTTTTAAAGCTGCTCAGCATTATACTGATTCGGAATGTGAAGACTGGAGTGCCCCTGAATTATGGACTCAATTTGATGCAGTAAAATCTTCGTTAACCTTAAATTACCAAAATCTGCCGGTTACTGAAAAGTTATCGAAATTAAATAATTTAATCAATGACAGACTAGGACATTATTTTCTTACCATCATTAGAGGTGATAAAGCGGTTTCAGACGATTATTTATATTGGGGCTCAATTATTACGCAAGGTGTTAAATTACGCTTGAAGTACGTGCCTCTGAAGCTTGAAGAAAGCTATATAGAAGCAACTGGAGGTTTAGAGGAAAACGAAGGTGCGGGGCGATTTAAATTCAACATGGAGCATCTTACTAACGATGCGGTAATTGTCGGTAGCAAAGATCAGATTAGACAATTACTGCCTGATAACATAGCTCAGGCAATTGAAGGGCCTTACCTGGGATTATTTCAACAATATCCCAATAAACATCAATTTATTCTGGTGATCTCCGGGCAAACAGACGATGAGGTTAAATCGGCTGTCCAATCATTCGCGTTGTTGAATGCATCTTTTCCTGATGCTCAGCAGACTGTTATAAACGCTTTAAACTTTCCAATTGCAGAACCTCTTTTGCCTGACAAATCAATCATTCCGGGAAATACGTATACTTTCTCAAGTTTGGATTTTTATAACTCGTTTATGGATATTCAAAACTCGGAAGCAAGATTGGAATTTAGGTTACCGGCTGATCTTTATAGTACTGAAGAGACATTGATTAAATTGAATCTCAACCTCGCTTATGGTGCGGCAATGCGCAAAGATTCGGTAATAAACATAAGTCTTAATAATGGTTTTGTTCATGCTGTTCAGCTTAAAGAGGAAAGCGGGGCCCATTATCAAAATTATCAAATATCTGTTCCATTGAGAAATTTCAAACCCGGTCTCAATACCTTAACCTTTAAATCAGTTTTGACGCCGTCAGAATACGGAGAGTGCGCATTTGTCCAGCGAGAAAATTTACTGGCAAATGTCTATGAGGATTCCACTATATCTTTTCCTGAAACGAGCCGAGTGGCAAACTTACCGGACCTTAAATTGCTTGAGAGAACTGGATTTCCGTTGCTAAACAATGCATCTGGCGATAATACTGTTTTTAAAATGTTGGACACTTCTTCTGATTCCATAGCCTCTGCTTGGTATTTGATAGCTCAATTGGTCAGTTATCAAGGAACGCCTGTTTTTGATTTAAATATTACGCAGAGTGACATTTACGACAAAGATAATATTGCGTTAATTGGCAAAATTTCGTCTAAAAACATACCACATATACTGGACGAAGCACCTGTTAAGCTTGGAAAGACTAATTTATTTCCGTATCGGTTTAAAGAGAGGCAAGTAGCTCAGCGCGAGACACTGATTGAAAGGTTAGAACGCGTACTATTTGATAATAATATAGTAAATAAAGCGGTAGCCACTGAGCGTGAAAACGTAGCCATTTCACAGACTGCCGGTTTGGGTAATAGTTACCTTATGATGTCCTATGTTTCTCAAAACAGCGACGGTGTCGTGTTGGCATTGCTTAGCGAAGGCAGCAATGAGTTGTACTCAGGTCTTACAGAGCTATTTTCAACCGGATTATGGTCAAAAGTGCAGGGTAACATCTTTGTTTGGGATAAAGACGGCCAGTTCTACTGGGAGCGGCAAGGAGAATCAATTATGTCTGGAGATGACAATCTAAAAATGACATGGATCATGCATTTCTCGAAGTATCCTTGGCAATGGCTGGGATTAATTTTTACCTTATTGCTATTGTCTGCCTGGTTGATGCATAAGCTGTTGAGCCGTTATAAAAAAGATACTCACTCATGATAACTGGCATATTTAGAGGCTCGGTAATGCTTCTTTTTTTGCTGCTTTCAGCTTGTCAATTGCAACCTGATATGACCATCAAAGAGGATTGGCTGCATTATAAAGCCAAGTTTTTAGCGAGTGACGGCAGAATTATCGATACGGGCAATCAGAATGTCTCGCATTCTGAAGGGCAAGGCTATGGGATGATATTAGCTGTCAAAAACAACGATAAAGATTCATTTCAACAGATTTGGCAATGGACCCAAACGAATTTACAAGTCAGAAAAGATAAACTTTTCATGTGGCGAAGACGTGCTGAATTACCTTTGTCGGATGAAGACCCTAACAATGCTACTGATGGAGACATTTTGATTGCATGGGCTTTATTGGAAGCCGCGACGTTATGGTCTTTACCTGACTACAAAAAGGAAGCTAAAGACATCATGAAGGATATCAAGCAAAAGCTGGTTGATTCCTGGGATGGATTACCTATCTTGCTGCCGGGAGAGTATGGTTTTAAAACATCGGATGCCACGGTAATAAATCTTTCCTATTGGGTTTTCCCAGCTTTACACGCTTTTAAAACATTTGATGCTGATCCAGTATGGGCAAACTTGGCAGAAAGCGGCCTGCAATTTTTGAAACGAGCTAGGTTCGGTCGCTGGCAACTTCCCCCTGACTGGTTGCAACTCAACAGTGACAGGACGATGTTTCCCAGCAAAAATCAGCGTTTTGGTTATGACGCGATAAGAGTGCCGCTTTATTTGATGATGGCAAAAATCGATAACGAAGCACTGGATGTTTTGGCTGACTATTGGTCGTTTTATCAGCCTTATACTCCGGCATGGATCGCGCTTAATGAAAATACTATGGATTCATTTGGTGCAAGCGACGGAATTTCCTCAGTTAGAGAGATGGTCCTATGGTCATCAGGTCGAAAAATTAATGTTGACAAGGTAACTCTTGATGATGATCAGGATTACTATTCGGCAACCCTCTTGTTGTTCAGTAAGCTGACTTATCAGCAAACCAAATAAAAAGCTCTAATGAAAAAATCCGGCATTTTTTATTGTTTAGTGCTGCTGTATCCTGCGCTGGGTTATACAACGCCGTTGAGTATCGAACAAAAACCAGGTAATCAATCTGATGCCTTGCCTTTGTCTCGCCCCAATTATGTGGAAAAACCCGACGAAAGCATCCTGTGGGCTTTATTTCAAGCTAAAAAATTTCAAGCGCTTGAGCAACAACTCAAGCAACTCAAACAACGTTTTCCTAATTGGCAAGTTCCTGTTGATTTACAAAATGCTATGCAAAATAGCAGAAAAAATTCTGGTTCGACGAGTGCTACACATTCTGGAAGTACCAAACCATTTAAACCGCGTCTAAAAAAAGTAAAGTCTGCTGACCCATGCAGTAATTTAGGGGCAAGGTGGGATCGCGCTGAAAATCTTGTTCAGCATGATCAAAGGCATGCAGGCCTATCAATCTATGAAACTATCTTAAAAGGATGTCAAAACACTGCATTTAGGATGACGACTCTGGATAAGGCTCGCACTGTCTTGAATTATGAAGATTTTATGCAATTGACCGAAATCGGACGCAGCTATCTGTTAGGTGATTATATTGACCGCTTGGAATATGAGTGGCTAAAGGACGATTATCTGGGGCAATCGAAATCTGATTTAACTATGCGGGAGCAGAGGTTTAATCAATTAACACATTGGGTTGAGCATTTTAACGACGATAATGTGGCCACTCTTATTGGGTGGCGTTTTTTTGAGTTACAAGATTATCCTAATGCCCAAGTATGGTTTGAAAAAGCCGCAAAATGGAATCCTGCCAATCAAAACTCAAGACTAGGTCTAGCGCTTAGTTTTGAGCAACAAGGCGAGTTAAACAAGGCCCTGGCCGTCACCGAGGCACCCGATAACGCTGATATTGAGATGCAAAAAATAGCAGCACGGATATACAAGGCAAAAGCTTGGCAAGAAATTGAAGCTAATAAACCGATTGCCGCATCGGGATACGTTCAACATGCAGAGGCCGCAACCGGAAGTGATGCCGAGACACAAGAGTTAAACGCTTGGATTGCAAATAATTCAGGAGATTATAAAAAAGCGGCTCAACTGTTTGATGGGCTTTATCAACAAAACCCATCCAAGAACTATGCAAGTGCTTATGTTCAAAATCAGGTGCAGGTAAGCCGAGATTTGTTGGAGAGAAAAGCCAGACAAGAAGGCGGTTTACTGTTTGATGAATATAAAAACTTTCATGCTCAAGAACTCTATTACCGAAAGCAGTTTCTATCGGCCTATCAATTGGCCCCCGATCTTTTTCCTGATTTGGCCAATATTGACTCGGCTTATATGGATGCAGGTGCTTATGGTCGTCATAAATCAGGTGAAGACGGTTTGGGTCGTCTCGATTTATTTAGATTACCGATGTTGACAGGTTCTTACACCGTGGGCGGTGTCCATAATTTCAAACTGGCGTTGAGTCGAATTTCACTTGATTCAGGAAATCCCGGATTCTGCAGGTCGGCGATAGGTAGTCTTGACCCCACCTTAAATGGTTGTAAGAGTCTTTTTTCGCCAACTGAAAATCTTGCGCAAGCTTTGGAAATCGATTTTATATACCGAAAGGATGGCTGGTTCAGTCCCTATATCAGGCTGGGCAGCACACCGATAGGTGGTGTCGTCGATCCAGCTATCACGTTTGATGTTGGTTTTGTTCAGCAAACCCAGGCCGGTAATTGGGGGTTAAATGTTTATTCACAGCCGGTCAGGCAATCTATTCTTTCCTATACTGGTATTCGTGACCCATACGCGAATCAATTAGATAGGCCTCTTCCAGCAAGTAATAGTGATTTGGAATGGGGGCGCGTCTTACGCTCAGGTGTGAGGGCAACCGGATATCAGCAGTTTAATGAAAGATGGAATTTAAACGGTTCGGCTGAAATTGCCATGTTGACCGGAAAAAATGTAGCTGACAACACATCAGTAGCTGCATCGATAGGATTGGGGAGAAATGTTCAAATCAGGGGGTTCGACTATTTTTCTATTGGTCCTTCGGTAATGTATGAGCATTATGAGAAAAATTTAAGCCAATTTACGTTAGGACATGGCGGTTATTTCAGCCCAGATCATTATATCAATGCCGGTTTCGGTGTTAATTTTTTAACTGATGAGGGTAAGGCATTTGTTATAAAAGGTCGAGCTTTGGTTGGTGCGCAAATCGTTAATGAATCGAGTACGCCTTGGTTTCCTCAAGTTGATCCAGATAGAGGACGTTATGGCCGACAGAATGATGTGGGCGAAGCCTTGGATTTTGAATTAAAAGGTGTTTGGTTAGCAACGCCCAATATTCAATTAGGAGCGGGAGCCGCAATTCGTCACGCCAATAACTTCGAAGATTACACCGGTGGATTTTTTATTCGTTACTTCTTCGAAGATAGAAAGGCATCCTACAGTACGGATATACCGGAGGGTATGTTCAGTAATATGCAGATGTATTAGTGGTTATAACTATTTGGCCTACAGATTAGAGACGCCATAAACTTCGAGATATACAACATCCTCACTGGGACAAGGATGTTGTAAGTTTTCTTTCAGTCTATACCATTGAGCCAATCATATTTTTACGTCTTTTCAGCAGTAGCAAGCCGCTTAAAACAAAAGTTATGATAGGCAGCATCCCTGGGATTGGAACGGGTGAGGTGTTCTGACTGCCGGGTGTTAAAGGATATAGATTAACTTGTCCGGTAAATTCGCCTTCTTTGCCTTGTAGAGAGCCAACTAACAAATTGCCGTCTATTTGACCATTATAGAAAACTGTATCGGCGAGAGGAGCAAGTAAGCTGCCTTTGATACCTATGGAATGTAACAATAAAGATGTTGCATCCGTCAGGTTAAATAATACTCTTTGCGTCAGGCTTCCGTCGTGTCTTACAGGTGGCGCGTTGTCTGGTACTTGATTGGTTTCTCCGTTTATAGTGCGGAAAAATCCGAAATTGTTCATGCTTACTGAAGTACCACTTACATTAATCAATGCCCAGGCATCTGTCGGTATATCCAGTGTAAATTTTTGTGTGTTTGCTAAATGATCAGAAGTAATCGAAAAAATATTCAATCCGCTATTTTGACCAGTTAATGTCAATTGGCTGTATTCCAGGGTAGCATTGCCATTGGCAGCAAAAGTAGCCCAATTTTGCGATTTACTAAGAATCTCTTGGTTTAACGCATCAAAATCCAGGTCGTTGCTGTTAATGATGCTGCCATTTGTTTGTGCAGGGTTATCGCCACTATAAAAACCGACGGTTTCATCAATAGTTGCGTTCCCTCCGATTCTTGCATTGCCATGGTAGACTCTGCCATTGGTGTATTCCAGATTGCCGCCAACAATCAAAGTGTCTTGTTGATCCCAGTTAGAACTCAGTTCCATGCCGACTGAAAAATGATTTAATTTAATATTTCCTCCGACAGCGAGACGACCTTCCACATCCGATCCATATCCTGTCATATCACCAAATATCAAAGCATTAAAACTGCCTGCTTGGCCGAGATCTAAGTAGTTGGCTTGGGCTTGCTGGACAATTGATAAAAATATCAAACAGCTGAATATAATGCTTCGCTGTATATTCGTGGATTGTTTAGTCATTTTCATTGGGTTTTACCGGTCTTTTATGAGAAAGAGATGTTGACAAGTCCATAATGGGTTTTTGGAATTGTTGTCTGAAAGCGTAGTTCGTAATTATAAATCAAGCCAGAGAGATTCATTGATTATAGTATTTAGATAATTTTGACTAACAAAATAATAAGCAAATTAAATGCCAAGAAAATCCTGACTAATAATGATCATCATGCTTAAAAATAGTTTATCGGACCTGACCAGTTTGTCAGGTGAGCTGGAAAAAATGTCAGTATCTATCAAATTTGACAGTTAATTTTATGAATCGTCGTGAATTTATTCAGATCGTATCCTCGATCATTGCCCTCTCTGGTTGCCAAACAAGGCTAATAAAGGCACTGGAAAAGTCCGATTTGTATGCAATTCCTCCGTTTGGAAATGCCTCCTTACTTCACCTCACCGATTGTCACGCGCAGTTGATGCCGGTTTATTACCGCGAGCCGGATGCCAGTCAGGGTGCGGGGGACGATTTGGGTAAACCGCCTCATCTGGCAGGGCAGGCCTTGCTGGATCATTATGGTTTTAAGCCGCATTCAATAGAGGCCCATGCTTTTACGCACCTTGATTTTGTCGAAACGGCGCGCGTTTATGGGAAAGTCGGCGGATTTGCTCATCTGGCTGCTTTGGTTAAAAAGATAACAGCAGAGCGTGGCGCTGAAAATACGCTGTTATTAGACGGTGGCGACAGTTGGCAGGGGTCGGCAACGGCTCTTTGGACACAGGGCCAGGACATGGTCGCTGCCGCCAATTTATTGGGTGTCGACATTATGACAGGGCACTGGGAGTTTACTTATGGCTCCCTCCAGGTCATGGAGAATTTAAAATCATTCAACGGGGTATTTGTCGCTCAGAATGTCGCGTTGACCGAGGAGGCTCAGTTTGAGCGGGATTTAGAAAGCGCCGGCGTTTTTAAATCGTATGTCATTAAACAACTGGGCCACGCCCGCGTTGCGGTCATCGGCCAAGCTTTTCCTTACACGGCGATAGCCAATCCCAAGCGCTTTGTGCCTGATTGGCAATTTGGGATTGAAGAACAGAATCTGCAGCTTACTGTCGATGAGATCAAGCGGCTTAAAGCGGCCGATGTGATCGTGCTGCTGTCTCATAACGGTTTGGATGTGGATGTGAAGTTGGCCTCACAGGTTTCCGGGCTGGATTTTATTTTGGGGGGACATACGCACGATGCCTTGCCAAAACCGTTTTTAGTCAAAAATCGGGGCGGTCAAACCTGGGTCACTAATGCTGGCAGTCATGGCAAGTTTTTAGCGGTGCTGGATTTGGATATTGGTAATGGCCGGTTACGCGATTTTCGTTACCGTTTATTGCCGGTTTTTGCCAATTTGCTGGCGCCTGATCCGGACATGCAGGTTTTAATCGACTCGATCAGGGCGCCCTATCTCACTAAGCTGCAAAAACCTGTTGCGGTGGCAGAGCAGTTGCTGTTCAGGCGGGATAATTTTCACGGCACTTTCGATCAGCTGATCTTGGACGCATTGATGACGGTCCATGACGCCGAAATCGCTTTTTCGCCAGGCTTTCGCTGGGGCCATACTTTGCTTCCTGGAGATCAAATTACCTTTGAAGACATCCTGAACCATACCGCCATTACCTATCCTGAAACCTATATAAGAAAGCTTAAGGGGCATGAAATAAAAAGCATTCTGGAGGATGTGGCGGATAATTTGTTTAACAAGGATCCCTATTACCGGCAGGGCGGCGATATGGTAAGGGTTGGCGGAATGACGTTTCGCTGCAATCCGGGTGCCGATATAGGCGGCCGGATTTCCGGGCTTACCTTGACCGGCAGTGCGTTGCTGCAAGCGGATAAAACCTACAAAGTAGCCGGATGGGCGGGCGTGGGCGAGCC
>JAGXSU010000038.1 GCA_018333785.1 Methylomicrobium sp.
GTTCAGGCCCGCATCGCTGTCAACCAAATCGTTGCCGCCAATGTTAGCCGTGCTCAGCACCGTACCGTTCGGCGCGATGAATTGCACCACGTAGTCGCCGGGCATCAGGCCGGTGAAGCTGTAGTTGCCGCTGGCATCGGTCTGAATGGCGCCGCCTACTTGCACCCCCGGAGCGTTGTTGACGCAGGTGAACAGTTTCACGGTAACGCCCGCCACACCGGCTTCGCCCGCATCTTGAACACCGTTGTTGTTGGCATCGTTGAAGACTTTGTCGCCAATGCTGGCCTTTGGCGGCTCAACATCTTCCGATTTATAAAAACCATAATCGACGGTTAAGTTTTCGTCACCTGATTGAAGGGTGATGCTGTCGTCTGGGTTATTGCTATCAATACCGGTATCGGCACCTTGATTGCCAGGGCTTGAAATGTAGTCTTCTAATGCGCCATTTATCTGGAAGTTACTTGCATCAATTGTAACCTTGTAAGTGCCGGGGGCTAGGTCGGTAAAGAGGTATTCGCCATTTTCATCGGTAGCAGTTGTCATGCTAACTGATTGACCGGCACCTGTTGTGCCGGTGAGCGTCACTGTTACGCCCTCGATGCCCACTTCGCCGGTATTTTGTATGCCGTCTTTGTTGATGTCGTGCCAGATGAAATTGCCAATAGTGGCAGTTTTATATATTCCTGCGTCAATGGTCTGATTGGATTCACCTGCAGAAAGAGTAATGATTTGGCTCAGTCCGTCGCCGTCTAAATTTACGACAGCATCGCTGTCTACAGTATCCTGATTGTTGCTGTTGACATTCGCAGCTGTTAATAACATGCCTTCAGGTGTAAAGAATTTTACCTGATATTGGCCGGCAGCAAGGCCTGTAAATTGATAGTAGCCGGTTTCTATCTCGGTGGTGCTGTAATCATCTCCGGTAACTGTTGAGTTGATGAAGTTACCTTCCCCATCATACAACTCAACTATGACGTTGTTGACACCCAATTCGCCAAGATCTTGAATGCCGTTGCCGTTGCTGTCTTCCCAAACATAATTACCGAGTTTACCGGATTTTAGTTGAACGATTAAAGGTTGTGCATTCCCTGCAGGGTCCACCAACATTGAAAAATAAGTGTCCGATGGGAGCACATTGATGCCGCTAGTCACTGCAGATAGAGATTGAGCAACAAGAAAGTCAATATCATCTTGATTTACTATTTGTCTGTTGTTGTCAGACAAAAGTCTAGGGGTGGTGCCTTGATTGTAGCTTGATGGGCTGTATCCAAGAATTTGCCAAATCGCGCCTTGCACCTCACCATAGTTAAATTGCCCTGAATACTTTAAGTCTGAAGTAAAGTTCTGAGCTAAAAGCCAGTTGATTTGTTGAATTTCTTGGGCGGAAATTCCATCGGTGCCTGAAGCTAAAGCGTTAGTATAATTATTTAAGGCATCCGAATTGGTGGAGTTTCCTTCAAAGCCCTCAGAAATATAATCCGTGTTTGGGTTAAGTATTAAAAAAGGGTGTAAGCAATAGGCGTCGTAAGTGCCGTTGGGTAAAGGTGAATTGTCATCGCTTCCGGTAACAATCATGTCTAAATAGCTTGGGTTTCCGAAATCAGTTTGTTGCCCCCAGTTTCCTGCAGAATTGAGTGCGGACGAAGTCACGCGAATTGTCATTGTGCTCATTAGTTATTGATCCTTTAAGTTTTGTTAATCAGCGATTTGTTAATTCACATCTAACTCTGCATCGAATCGACTGGTTGGACGTGGGGTAGGAATCCTTGTAAAAAAGATTTGTAAGGGCAAGTTATTGAGGGCTCCCGAATGTATTTGTTCGGGAGCCTTTTGATATTATTTTTTAAAGCGACGTGCTGCAATAAAAGCCAAGGCACCCATGCCTAATAAAGACATAACTTCAGGCTCGGGTACCACTGCAATATTTGCAAAAGCTGGGAGTGCAGTTAAAGAAAGTACTAATACTGAAAATAATTTACGCATGATATTTACCTTTTAAACGTTTAAATTTGAGTAAAAAAATTGGCATCGACACAGTTATTCAGCGATTTTAAATTCGATTAGTCGACTAATCTCAGGCGCTAAAAATTGTGATAGACATCACATTTTTTAATAAAAATATGAACAGAAAATGAATGGATCTTGTATTTTTGTTCATGCGTTATTAAGCAAATAATATGCCATGGACTGGTCATGATTTTTAAATCAGTAGGATAGCTTGGCTTTGTCGGAGATAATGTAAGCTTAATTTAAGCTGTGTAAAAAATGCTGACACAAAAATCGCCTGGCTTTTTATTATAATGGGGTGTGCCAAGGTAATTATGATAGAGAAAGGCAATATAAAACAATAATATATAGATATTTTGTAGTGCTATGCCGCTAATCCTGGGAGTTAAAAAGGTTGAAAAGCACACTTTTTTATATGTAAAAATAGTTGACGTTTGTGATGCTTGTTTTGCGATTATTGTTCTGTTTAAGCGGTCGCTTTTCAGTTCGACTTTGATGAAGCGGCCCTCTTTAAATGCTGCGGCATTGATGAGAAAGGTCAGAAGGGTCCTGTATTTCTCGCTTCTGAACAGTTTTTTAAACGCGAAATCAACGCGGTGATTTAATCTACATTTGGCTAGTCTTATTCAGTTGTTTGCTGTGTATAATTTGGCTCACGCCCAACTTGGATTTGGCGAAAATTAAATATCCTGATTAGACTTGCAGATTTGGATTACCCTTACCTGACACATAGAGAAAGCCTGGTTTTGCCAATCCTTGAAACAGGTGGACGGTTTTCCTGTTCAGTGTCAGCAGTAAATACTGTTAACAGGTCCACTATTTCCTGTCTGATGATCGCTTTTTTATCTTTCTCAGGCGTTATAAATTGGCTTGCACCTCTTGTGTAAGCGCATCTTCCTATCGTTTCTTAATAAACCATGTTCTGCTTTAATTCCGCTCTCTTTAAAAACTTAACGCTTATTTTGATGAGTTGTTGTTCGATAGTGTTCTTTAACTTTTACGAAAGATATCAGTTAGTTGGGCCTGATCTGATTGAAAATGCTGATTGGAGTAATGGCTTGGCGCATTGGCAATACACCGGCAATGTCAGTGTGTTGCCTCTACAAAACGAAGTAATTGCAAAACTGGAAACGACTGTTCCGGTCGAGTCCGCGTTCATTTCCCAGATTATCCGTCCAAGCGGTCAGACCCGTTTAGTAAAGTTGAGATGCGAAATCAAAACGGAAAATATCGTCAATGGCGACACGAGTTGGAAAACTGCTCGAGTCGTTTTGGTTTCCTTCAATGCTGCGGGTGAAGCGATGTACGATCTTCCCCATGTGCTTGTCCATCAGGAAGGTAGTCATGATTGGGTGCGGTACGAAAAGGTTTTTGCGATTCCTGGCGATGTATCAAAAATAATGGTGGCTGGGCAGATTGTCAGGAGTACGGGAAGCTTATGGATAAAGTCGATCAGTTTGCGTCCGGTGACGCTTAAAACCGCTTTCAGGGACTATAGGCTAGCATTATTATTGGTCTGGATGTTGGTCTTGCTCTGGGTAACCGTTCCCTTTTTTAAGTCCGGATTCAGTAGCTTGAAACAGGGTGTTGTTCTCATCCTGGCAGCTGGGGTGATTTTTGGGGTTCTCATGCCGGAGAGCATGAAAGAGTCAATGACTGCGGCAATCCTGGCAACCGATACCGTGGTCTCGGCATCCTACATTCCAGTTCAATTTAACAATACGCAATCATTTAACTTGAATCCGCATTTGCCGGAACTGGACCTGCACAAAGCAGGGCATTTTGTGCTGTTTACTTTGCTGTCAATTGCTGTTGTCGGTGGTCGGCCGTATAAAAAATCTACGGCTTGTCTGCTGGCTTATTTGGTGTTGTTTGCTTTGATTAGCGAAGTTTTGCAACTGTTTATGGAGGGACGCACCGCTCAGTTGGGTGATATCTTTATTGATAGTGGAGGCATCATAACCGGATATTTAGTGTCTTGGTTATGGCTGCGCCTGATTGTGGATCAGAACAGAATATCCTTTTAAATGAAGGGAGGACTGCTAATGTGTTGAATGCATTTTTGTAGTCACTTGGCTTATCAAAGACTGTCTACTGCTGTTAATAAGCTTTGCTGCTTATAAACCCTTTAAACACGGTTAAAAAGAATATCTTGATGTCTAGCCAAAGCGACCATTTACTGATGTATTCAAGGTCGTATCTGATGCGTCCGTCCATTTTTTCCAGGGTGTCAGTTTCGCCCCGAAAGCCTTTGATTTGAGCAAGACCGGTAATGCCCGGTTTGACTTTGTGTCTCAGCATGTAGCCTTTAATCTTGGTTCGGTACAATTCGTTGTGGGCAACGGCATGGGGCCTGGGGCCAATGATCGACATGTGGCCTTGTAATACATTGATAAACTGAGGTAGTTCATCTAATGACGTGCGTCTTAAGAAGGCACCCAATTTGGTAATGCGGGCATCATTTTGTGTGGCTTGTTTGACGTTGTCACCGTTATCGCAGGTAGTCATGGAGCGGAATTTCCAGACCAGTATTTCTTCACCTTTAAAGCCGTACCGCCGTTGTTTGAATATGATGGGGCCGGGACTGGTCAATTTAATGCTGATGGCGATTATCAGCATGGGAATTGCAATGATGATTAGAATGATTGACGCAGCGATGATGTCGAACATGCGTTTAACCGCGCCATCTATCCCGTAAAAAGGCGTGTCGTAAATACTGACGATAGGGATGCCCTCTAAGTGGCTCCAACGGGAACGCAATAAATCAAACACAAATAGATCGGGAACAAAGAATACGGAAACGGTAGTATCAGCCAGTTCCCCCAGGATAAACTTAATCCGGTCTTGTGCTTTTAATTCCAGGGTGATGTAGACAATGTCGATTTCGCCTTGCTTTGCT
This sequence comes from Methylomicrobium sp., assembly GCA_018333785.1. Lineage (GTDB taxonomy): Bacteria > Pseudomonadota > Gammaproteobacteria > Methylococcales > Methylomonadaceae > Methylicorpusculum. The sequence goes on from JAGXSU010000038.1 coordinate 4,907, forward strand.
CTGATGACGACATCGTTAATATTGCCGGCCAAATCTTGGCTTTCAGCCAGTATTCGTTGTTTTTGTTTAATTCTTCTGTCGTCGAATATGCCGGTGAGATTGAGTCCAAGCCAGCTTTCAGCGGTTATGATTTGGGCAATTTCGTGGCCTAAGCGGGTGGAGCCTATGATGGCTACCGTTCTTGAATTTCTGCCTAAAGATCTGATCAGCGTGAGGCCGGTAAAAATGGCAAAATGCCAGATGAATAAGGTCAACGGAGCAAGATTGACCCAAACCATGAAGTAAAATTCCTGATCTTCATTGATGACAGGGTAGTAAAATCGCGCCATAGAAATGACAAAAATAACGCCAATCCATGATAAGGCAAGGCTACGCCCTGTGCTGGAGAAATTGTTACCTCTAAATCGATCGTAGACTCTTAATAATTCAGCGAAAAATGCAAAGCCCAATGTAGACAACAATAGCCACAGAGAATAGTTGGTATCCCATTCAAGGTAGTAATATTCAACAATCCCACCTAATACAGCAGAAATAATGACCATATCGGAAAGGCGATATAAAGCCTTTAGTTGGGTGTCAAATTGTCTTATCAATCCTTTGTCTAAGCTTGTCATAGGTAAATACCAAGAATTAAATTTATTACGTCAAGTTACTTTGTTTTAGCAGGATATTTATTTTTCACAAGGTATTGTTGATATCCCGATGAATCATCTAGTTTTCCTGACATGGTGTGAGTGAATAATATGCTGTAAGTGATATGCCATTCTGTGGCTACCAAATACCAGTCTGTTGCCCGGCATTAAATAAGGCCCGTTTGGTCACGCGCTTTTTGAAGGCTGTAGGTGGTGATTCGACAAATTCTCCACTCGCGTTTTTTATAACTGACTTGTCTGGATGCCAGAACATAAAGCTAAGGGTAATCAGCATGTCAAACTGTGAATTAACGCGCACTTTCTTCTAAAAATGACTATTTCTGTATTACCTGTTTGTGTTGGATTAGTCTGGATAAGCGCATTATTTTGGCGGGATAATGATCAATATGACGAATTTCCTGGCTGAACGTCCTCTCAACTATAGAGTTTGGGCAGACAATCTGGATTTTTACTATGGATTGTAGCTTGCTAATATGACGAACTGCTTAATTCAGATCTAAAAGCTCAGTGATTTTTAAGGCCAAATAAAGATACGCGACCGGTAATTTTGAAACCGGCCGCGTAAAAGATTATCGGGTTAAGGGGTTAAACCTTCGCCGACTGTTATGACTTTTAGTGCGTTGGTGCCGCCCTCGATGCCGGTCAGGTCGCCTTTAGTGATAATGAATTTATCACCGTTTTTGGCCTGTCCGCGTTTACGGAGACGATTAACGATGGACCGGTTGACTTCTGCATGATCCAGTTGGTCATTTTTGAAGTAAAACGGGAACACACCTCGGTACAAGGTCACTTTTCCCAGCGTTTCCTCTTGGCTGCTGAACGCAAAGATAGGAATGCCGGAACTGATTCTGGACATCCACAAAGGCGTGGAGCCTGATTCGGTTAATGTGGCTATGCCGTTGATGGTCGTGTGATTAGCCATGTACATGGCAGACATGGCAATGGCTTCGTCGACACGATCGAATTGAACATCGAGACGGTGATCTGAAACCCTGACGCTAGGTTGCTTTTCCGTTTCCATACAAATCCGCACCATCGCTTCAACCGCTTTGACCGGGTATTTGCCGGATGCGGTTTCAGCAGACAACATGATGGCGTCTGTACCGTCAACAATCGCGTTGGCGACATCGAATACTTCAGCCCGGGTTGGGATAGGATTTTCGATCATGGACTCCATCATCTGTGTTGCCGTGATGGCAACACGATTCAGTTCCCGCGTCCGTTTAATCAGGTGTTTTTGTACGGCGGGCAGGTTGGCATCCCCAATTTCCACGCCCAAGTCTCCGCGGGCGACCATGATGACGTCGGACGCAAGAATGATTTCATCGATCACTTCCAGCGCTTCAGCGCGTTCTACTTTTGCGACGATACCGGCATGGCAGCCTTCTGCCAATAACAGTTCTCTTGCTTCATGCAGATCTGCAGCGCAACGGGGAAAAGACACAGCAACAAAATCGCAACCGATTTTGCCAATGGTTTTAATGTCTTCTTTGTCCTTTTCGGTTAAGGCTGCGGCAGATAGGCCGCCACCCAACAAGTTGATGCCTTTGTTGTTGGATAAGTCACCGCCTACAACTACTTCGCAATCCACGCGCGAGCCATCGGTTTTGACAACATCCAGTACGATTCTTCCATCATCGAGCAGCAAACGGCTTCCTGGTTTGACTTCTTTTGCCAGGGGTTTGTAAGTGATGCCTACTTGGGTTTCATCGCCTTCGTTGATGTCCAGGTTCATGTCAAGTGCAAAGGGTTGGCCTTCTTTGAGCAAAACCTTAGTGTTCTTAAACCGCGCAATGCGGATTTTCGGGCCTTGCAAATCAGCCAATATGCCGACCCTGCGTCCTGTTGCTTTGCTTAGCGCTCTGACCTGATTGGCCCTGTCAATATGATCTTGTGCAGAGCCGTGTGAGAAGTTTAATCTGACGACATCCAGTCCGGCATTGAAAAGCTCTTCTAGCACGCCGGGCTTGTCTGTTGCCGGTCCAAGGGTGGCCAATATTTTGGTTCTTCTTAGCATAGAGGGGGCTGAATTATTTTGCATTAAAAAGTGCAACCGTAGTGTCTAACATGCGATTTGAAAAGCCCCATTCATTGTCATACCAAGATAAGACTTTAACGAAGGTGCCACCGGTAACTTTGGTCAGAGCCGGTTCGTAAATTGAAGAAGCGGGATTGTGGTTGAAATCTATAGATACCAGTGGAAGATCGTTTACGGCCAGTATGCCGTTAGATTTTTCCGACGCAGTTCTTAAAACGCTGTCCACTTCGTCTTTTGTAGTCGGTCTTGATGCCTGGAAAGTCAAATCGACCACCGATACATTGATCGTAGGCACACGCATCGCAAAGCCGTCCAGTTTGCCAGCCAATTCAGGCAGTACCAGACCAACTGCAGCAGCAGCACCGGTTTTGGTTGGGATCATTGATTGTGTGGCTGAGCGGGCGCGGCGTAAATCGCTATGATATACGTCAGTCAGGACCTGGTCGTTGGTGTAGGAGTGAATGGTGGTCATCAAGCCATGTTCAACGCCGATAGCGTCATGCAATGGTTTAACCAGAGGTGCCAGACAGTTGGTGGTGCACGATGCATTCGAAATAACGGTATCGGACGCTTTCAAAACCTGGTGATTGACGCCAAAAACAATGGTTGCATCAACATCGTTGCCACCGGGAGCAGAGATGATTACTTTTTTTGCGCCTGCTGTGATATGCGCGGAAGCTTTGGCTTTGCTGGTGAAAAAGCCGGTGCATTCGTGAACAACGTCTACTCCTAATTCTCCCCAAGGCAGTTTAGACGGATCTCTTTCAGAGAACACTCTGATTTTATCACCGTTGATTACCAGGTAGTCGCCGTCAACGCCGACTTGTCCGGGGAATTTGCCGTGCACGCTGTCAAATTGAGTTAAATGTGCGTTTGTTGCTGAATCACCCAGGTCGTTGATGGCAACGATTTGGATTTCACTGGTGCGGCCTGCTTCATACAATGCGCGCAGGATATTGCGCCCAATACGACCATAACCATTAATTGCAACTTTGATTGGCATAGAGTTTCTCCGGTTGGTTGATAATTTCAATTGAGGTGGAAGCAATGCCGCCAAGGAAATAGCCGACAAAAACCTAAACGGTTTTTTCGTAAATCATCTACAGTCAACGAGGTTGATTGTAGATTTATAAAACCAATGGCATTGAACTATTGATTTTAACTTTGCGTCCGTGCAATGCGGTAATTGTAAAAAACTCAACAATTCCCTTGGGGCTAAAAAATTAGGCTTAAGTTTACCAAATTTAGGCGAACGCCGTCTATCGCTCAAAGATTTTAGGGGAAAATATGCCAACTGGCGTACTTAAATTATATTTCCGGTAACTCGAAGGGCGGATTAATTTAAGAAAATGTATAGCTTCATTCTTTTATCTAATCTGAGTCAGGACAAGACAGTGACCACTATTGCGGTTCAAGAGGGAGCGTTTATGACTCGCTTGAGGCTGGATCGAAATCTGATTATTTGACAACTCTCAGTTTGGGCCGGTTTGGCGATTTGCCAGGTGGAGTGGGCAGTGGGTCGGTTTCATCGTATTCTTCCTGATCAAATATCATCCCTTTGCCGTTTTCTTTTGCATAAATGGCGAGAACTGCTTTGATGGGAACGATGATATGCATGGGTTTTCCGCTGAATCGGGCGTTGAATTCTACCGTTTCATTACCCAGTGTAAGCCCGTGTATTGCTTCCGGCCTGATATTCAGAACAATTTTGCCATCTTCCACATAATTTCTGGGTAAAACGGTTCCCTCTGTTTCGGAGTCAACCAGCATGTGCGGTGTTAGATCATTATCCAGGACCCATTCATATATTGAACGAATCAAATAAGGCTTTATCGGGGTCATCTAGGTAATTCACCCATTTCTTTTTCGGCGCTGCTTAAACTGGCAATAAATGCCGGTCTTCTGAATAAGCGGTTGGCATAATTGCGTAATGCTTCGCCGGTAGTCGATAATTCTATGCCCATGCTGGGAAGCCGCCACAACAGAGGCGCCATGGTGCAATCGATTAAAGAAAATTCATCGCTCATGAAAAACGGGCGGGCTTCAAAAATCTGACCGGCGGAAAGCAGGCTTTCTTTAAGTAATTTTTTGGCGCGTGCCGATTTTTTTTCGCCGGAAACGAGAATTTCATCCATCAAAGAATACCAATCCTGATCAATTCGCTTGATGATCATTCTGGCGTTGGCGCGAGAGACGGGGTCCATTTGATGAAGAGGTGGATGGGGGAATCGTTCGTCCAGGTATTCCATGATGATGCGTGAATCATAGAGTACCAAGCCACGCTCTATTAGCGTTGGAGAAACGCCCGTCGGGTTTAATTCGAGCAGATCCTCTGGAGGTTCATTGATGTCGTAATATTCTATGTCGGCCGTTATTCCTTTTTCGTGCAAGACGAGGCGGGCTCCGTGACTTAATGCGCAAGTGGGTGAAGAAAAAAGCGTCATAACTGATCTACGAGTATGGGTATTGGCCACAAAACAAAACCTCTTTCGAATACACAACAAAAAAGAGGTGAGTATATCATGAAAAAACAGTGTTATTTGCCGAACCTCGGCTCTAACTTAAAGCTGGAAAACGTCCCTGTTTTCTGATTAACCTTAATGCAGATCTTTCCAGTATTCTTTTTTGAGCAGATACGAAAGTATGAAAATCATAAAGATAAAGAATAAAACATACTTGCCCATTCGCTCTCTTTCCAGTTTAACCGGCTCGCCGACATAGACCAGGAAGTTGGTCAGGTCGTTGATCATGGTGTCGAATTCCTTTTCTGACAGTTGTCCGGCTTCTTTGATAGACAATTTTTCTATGACTTCTCTGCCATCGACATTTTTATAGACGGGCGTTTGTTCGCCTTGAAGCTGCCATAGCACATTAGGCATGCCGACATCAGGGAATACTGTGTTATTAACGCCTAAGGGTTTGGATTTGTCGGTATAGAACCCTTTCAGGTAACTGTAAATCCAATCTTCGCCCCGTGAGCGCGCAATCAAAGACAAATCAGGCGGCATGATGCCAAACCATTTCTCCGCGTCATGCGCATTCATGGCCGAAGTCATCTTGTCGTAAATGTTGGCACCCAATGGCGCGATTTCTTTAAGTACTTTGTCTTCCTTGAGATCAAAATCGATAGCAATACGCAAATAGCGAATGTGTTTGGCCGAGTGACAGCCTAAACAATAGGTTACAAAATGCTTCGCACCCCGTTCCAGGGATGCGTTATTCGTCAGATCGATGTCTGCTTTCTGTAGTTGAAGGCCTTCACTGGCAAGCACTGTGAAGGGGAGCATGAATATTAAAAATAATGTGAGTAATTTATTCATAATCAATCGAGGCTTTCTTTTAGTTTTTTTGCCAAACGAACAACTACGTTTGCCATGCCGTTAAAGTTAGGTTTTCTCCTCACTACAGTTGTTCCATCTTCCTTGGTGACCGGGGTCTTGACTGTAATTTCTTCGAATGTCTCGATCAGGGCCGGTATTCGGTCTTCAAGGCTGGTCACCGGAGTTAATCGCGACGGCACTTTCTTGAATTTTTCCCAGCGAGAGTAAATCGGCATCAACAAAAAGAAGCCGAAGTAAATAGCAGTGAATATCCGTGCAAAAGTTGTTGCAGTCGGTGTTGCCGGTTGAGTGCCTAAATAACCCAGGCTGACAAAACTGATCACAAACAAGAGCAAGGCTTTTTTGTATATCCCACCCCGATAACGGATAGAACGTACTTCGCTACGATCCAGCCAAGGCAGAAGAAACAGCACAACGATGGCGCCTCCCATTGCAATTACGCCGGCGAATTTATCCGGTACTGCTCTGAGAATGGCGTAGAAAGGTGTGAAATACCAAACCGGTGCGATATGTTCCGGTGTTTTTAGCGGATCGGCCGGTATGAAGTTGGCATGTTCAAGGAAATATCCGCCCATTTCCGGCATGTAAAAAATGACGGTCGCAAAAAAGAACAAAAATACCGCAACACCGACAAGATCTTTAACAGTGTAATAGGGGTGAAATGGCACGCCGTCGACGGGATGTCCCCAGGGATCTTTGAATTCTTTTATATTGATGCCGTCCGGATTATTAGATCCGACTTCATGCAGCGCTATGATGTGAAGCAGAACCAGTAAGACCAGAACCAGAGGGACCGAAATGACGTGGAAGGCAAAGAAGCGGTTCAGAGTCGCATCAGAGACAACGTAATCACCTCTGACCCATAAGGACAGTTCGTCACCAATCACTGGTATGGCGCTGAATAATGAGATAATTACCTGAGCGCCCCAATAGGACATCTGCCCCCAAGGCAGTAAATAACCCATAAATGCTTCAGCCATCAACGCGACAAACAGCAGCATGCCGAATATCCAGATCAACTCACGCGGCTGCTTGAATGAGCCGTACATGATGCCTCTGAACATATGCAGATAAATCACGATAAAAAAGGCCGAGGCGCCGGTTGAATGCATATAGCGAACCAGCCAACCCCAGTTGACATCCCGCATGATGTATTCGACCGAATCAAACGCCAGTTTGGCATCCGGCTTGTAGTTCATCGTCAATAGAATGCCGGTCAGGAATTGGTTGACAAGGACCAGTAAGGCCAGTGAGCCGAAAAAATACCAGAAGTTAAAGTTTTTGGGCGCATAGTAATGCGCCATATGATCATTCCAAAGTTTGGTCAGTGGGAACCTGTCCAGGACCCAGTTGCCACAATCAGTCCAGCGATTTGATTTCATGCTGTCTTCTCCACGGTGTCTTCACCAATGATTATCAAGGAGTCATTGACATAGCGATGAGGGGGAATCTCAAGATTAGTCGGTGCCGGTACTCCCCGGTAGACGCGTCCGGCCAGATCGAACCAAGAGCCGTGGCAAGGACAGAAAAAACCACCTTTCCAATCATTGCCTAAATCGACGGGCGCTATTTCAGGTCTGAAGGTAGGTGAGCAGCCCAGATGTGTACACAAGCCGACTGCGATGAAAATGTCAGGCTTGATCGATCGGTTGGGATTTTTACTGTAAGGCGGTTGAATCGATTCGTTTGAAAGAGGGTCTCTTAATTTGTCATTAAGTGTCGAAAGAGTCGTTAAAACTTCTTCTGTGCGGTTGACTATCCATACGGGCTTGCCACGCCAGGCAACTCGGATAAGTTGCCCTGTTTCCATTTTGCTGATATCGACTTGTACTGGAGCGCCTGCAGCCATGGCTTTCGTGCTGGGTTGCATTTGTGCAAGAAACGGAACGGCTAAATAGCCTGTACCAACCGCACCGACTACAGTGAGGGCCGAGGTCAGAAATTGGCGTTTTGATTTGTCGACGCCTTCATTATTCATAGGTAACACTCCTGGTTAATACTGAGCTACAGGTGACTCTTTTATTATTTTTATCGAGCCAATATACCACTTCAGCTGAGGTTATTTGAAGTAATAAAAATTGAAATTATCTCAACTCAGCGACTTAATAGCTGATCTGTCGATGCGTGAAATGAAATGTTCTCTTTGTGATTTATTTATAGTATTGATTTTGTGAGTAAAATCAGGTTTTCCAGGTGGATGTCGACAGTGTGGGAATAAGGACGCGGACTAACATCTCTCTGCAGTGGGTTAGGGATTCAGTGTTGCTTTTCGTTCAGCCAGTGACTGGACAACTTAAACCTGTCATTCCCTGTTAGAGGTGCTAGTATTGTCAGGTAACAGCTTTATTGATCTTCCCTTTTGATCATTCTGTAATTCAATCGCGGAGCCCTTATGCCGGCGGAAGCCCCCAACCCAATCCTACTGATTGTTGACGATTTACCAGAGAACCTGGCTGTCCTAAGCGAATTATTACAACCCTATTACGATGTGAGAGCTGCTACGTCGGGTCAAAAAGCTTTACGTGTCGCGCATATTGAGCCTTATCCGGACCTCATTTTACTCGATGTGATGATGCCGGGAATGAATGGTTATCAGGTATTCGAACAACTGCGGGCCGATCCTGTCACCCACGATATCCCTGTGATTTTTGTTACCGCCATGGACAGCAAGGAATCGGAATTGCAGGGCCTTAACGCGGGGGCGGTGGACTATATTACCAAACCGATTGTTCCGGCCATTGTTTTAGCCAGGGTGCATACCCAACTCGAACTAAAACAAGCGCGTCAATATCTGGCAAATCAGAATGCGTGGCTGGAAGCAGAGGTTGCACGCAGGATGATGGAAAATGAGCTTATTCAGGAGGTTAGTATTCGTGCGTTGGCGCATCTGGCCGAAATTCGCGATTCGGAAACCGGCTATCACATTCTTCGTACACAAGGTTATGTAGAACAATTGGCCAGCAATTCCCAATTTAAAACCCTGATAAAATGAGGGACACTTAAAACCAATCAATCGCAACATTAATAAAGCCATAGGTAGATACAAATGGACTTGGAAATAATTGACCTGATACGCCGCACCTTCGAAGACTTACCGGACTCCCGTAAGCCCGGCAACAATCAGAAATACCGGATAGAAGATGCCGTTCTGAGTGCCTTCTCGGTGTTCTTCACGCAAAGCCCGTCTTTTCTGGATTATCAGCGACGGATGGAAAAA
>JAGXSU010000039.1 GCA_018333785.1 Methylomicrobium sp.
GCTCGAACCCGCGACCCCCGGCGTGACAGGCCGGTATTCTAACCAACTGAACTACCGCTCCTAAGTCTGGTGGGTGCTGAGGGGTTCGAACCCCCGACCCTCGCCTTGTAAGGGCGATGCTCTCCCAGCTGAGCTAAGCACCCGACTAAAGAAGGCCTAGTTTACAGCATCTTTTAATGATTTGCCAGCTTTAAATGTTGGAATTTTTGCTGCTTTGATTGTGATTTCATCACCGGTTTGAGGATTACGACCTTTACGCTCTGCTCTCTCTTTAACTGAAAACGTACCAAAACCAACCAATGCCAAGGAATCACCTTCACTTAAAGCAGTTGTAACCGCACTCAAAAATCCATCTAATGCTCTACCAGCATCTGCTTTAGTCAGACCGGATTTATCAGCAATAGCGTCAATTAGTTCAGATTTATTCATTATTCCCCCTTAGGAAATTACTTAGGTAAATTATTAGTTTGCAAAGCGCTTTAGATACTTAATGAGCAACATTGTCAGCTGCGTAGTAAGGTTGACATTTATATCAACACCCCTTGCAAAGTGTCAAGCTATTCAACCTCTCAGGCCTTAATTTATCTGGATTTCTACAAAAAATCACGACTTGATAAATTGAAAAGACCGCTTACTTTCCGGTCAATATTTAACGTTTTAGTTAAGTTTTTGCGATTTATTATCTCTTTATTATGCTTTTGCCGGCTGATTTCAACCGGCAAAAAGCATTAGCGCACCCAGTAAATCAAACATGTTTTAAGGGCATCGCTGCCATCAAAAACATATAAAAAATCAATGAGCCGTAAGGATTTGCTTCTTGGTTTGGGTCGCATTTTCTGCTTTTTTAGCATCAACAGCTTCCTTTTTTTCAGGCGCAACTGGCAAATATTGCAAAGCAGCCTCCAAAACCTCATCAATCCAATGGACCGGCCTAATGTCCAGATTCTGCTTTATATTGGCCGGGATTTCCGCCAAATCCTTTTCATTTTCTGCGGGAATCAAAACTGTTGTGATGCCCCCGCGGTGGGCCGCCAAAAGTTTTTCTTTAAGTCCGCCAATCGGCAGCACTTCACCACGTAACGTTATTTCCCCGGTCATGGCAACATTCGCCTTGACAGGTATTTTTGTAAGCGCCGAAATAATGGCAGTACACATACCGATACCTGCACTGGGCCCGTCTTTGGGTGTCGCACCCTCAGGAACATGGATGTGAATATCATTTTTCTGAAATACATCGTTATCGATATTCAGAATTTCCGACCGGCTTCGCACAACGGTCATGGCCGCCTCAATGGACTCCTTCATGACATCACCGAGCTTTCCGGTTGCAATCTGTTTTCCTTTGCCCGGAATGACGGCTGTTTCAATGGTCAAGAGTTCACCACCCACTTCAGTCCAAGCCAATCCTGTTACTTGCCCAATTTGATCCTGCTCTTCGGCAAGACCGTAATTAAAGCGCTTAACCCCCAGATACTTTTCGAGATTCTTGGACGTTACCGTTACTTTTGTTGATTTGGACTTCAGCAAAAGGCTTTTCACCACTTTTCTGCAAATTTTGGATATTTCGCGCTCAAGACTTCTAACGCCGGCTTCTCTTGTGTAATAGCGGATGATATCGACAATTACCGGTTCGGTAATATTGATTTCATTTGCTTTTAATCCGTTGTTTTTAACCTGCTTGGGAATCAGATAGCGCATGGCAATATTGGTTTTCTCATCTTCGGTATACCCGGGCAACCGAATGACCTCCATCCTGTCCAGCAATGCCGGCGGTATATTCATCGTGTTTGCTGTCGCAACAAACATCACATCCGACAAATCAAAATCCACTTCCAGATAATGATCGGCAAAAGTGTGATTTTGCTCAGGATCCAGCACCTCCAATAAGGCCGACGCAGGATCGCCACGAAAATCGGCCGCCATCTTGTCGATCTCGTCCAACAAGAACATGGGATTGCGTGTTTTCGCTTTGGACAGATTTTGTAGAATCTTGCCGGGCATCGAACCGATGTAGGTACGCCTATGACCTCGAATCTCGGCTTCATCTCTAACGCCACCCAGCGCCATTCGAACATATTTGCGATTCGTTGCCCGGGCAATCGATTCTCCAAGCGATGTTTTACCCACGCCCGGAGGTCCCACCAAACAAAGAATAGGGCCTTTTAACTGCCTAACCCGTTGTTGAACAGCCAAATATTCCAGAATTCGCTCTTTTACTTTATCCAGGCCATAGTGTTCTTCTTCCAAAACCTCTTCCGCCACCTTTAAATCATGGCGGACTTTGGTTCTTTTCTTCCAGGGAACATTGACCATCCAATCAATATAATTTCTGACCACCGTCGCTTCCGCAGACATCGGAGACATTAGCTTTAACTTGTTTAATTCAGTATTGGCCTTGTCCCTGGCTTCTTTAGGCATACCGGATGCCTTGATTTTCCTTTCCAGCTCTTCAATTTCATTGGGGACATCATCCATTTCGCCCAATTCTTTTTGAATAGCCTTCATCTGCTCATTGAGATAATACTCCCTTTGATTTTTTTCCATTTGCTGCTTTACACGGCCGCGAATACTCTTCTCCAACTCCAGAAGATCAACCTCGCCTTCCATGAGCGTCATTAAATTTTCCATTCGCTTTTCAATGTCGGCAAGTTCCAGCAACGCCTGTTTTTCCTGAACCTTCAGACTCATATGTGCCGCAACGGTATCGGCAAAACGACTGGGATCATCAATGCCTGCCAGAGAATTAAGCACCTCCGGAGGAATTTTATTATTCAATTTCACATATTGATCAAAGGAGCTCATGACCGTACGCTGCAATACTTCCTGGGCTTGCTCGGACAAATTAATCTGATCTTTGATTTCAGCAACTTCAGCGGCAATAAAATCCTCCGTAAGGAAGTATTTTAAAACGGTGCTGCGTTGATTACCCTCAACAAGCACCTTAACGGTACCATCGGGCAACTTGAGTAATTGAAGAATGTTTGCCAGTGTCCCTATCTGATACAAATCAGTAAAATCCGGATCATCTACTTCCGCTTCTTTTTGCGCAACCAGCAAGATTTGCTTGTTATCTTTCATGGCCGCATCAAGTGCATCGATTGACTTTGGCCGCCCAACGAATAGTGGAATCACCATATGAGGATAAACCACAACATCTCTTAAAGGCAGCACTGGTACGGTCAATATCGTTTTTTCAATATCGGTCATAGCTTGAGTTTCCATTGTTGGAACCTATCAATTCATTGTTTGAAGCTAGAATATAGGGACGTGATCACAAATAGCAAGCGTCGCATGATAATAAATGTCGAAACTGTTAGACAACACGCACAAAAAAGGGGCTTGGCAGCCCCTTTTTTGTTTTTCGCTATAAATAAACTTCAAGTATCTGACGAAGCCCGTTTGTGTTCTTTCTCATACACCAGAATTGGCTTGGATTCACCAAGAATAACGCTTTCATCTATGACCACTTTGGTAATATTTTCAGCGGAAGGCAACTCGTACATAGTATCCAGCAAGACGTTCTCAACGATCGTCCGCAAACCTCTGGCACCTGTTTTTCTTTCCATTGATTTTCGGGCGATAGACATAAGAGAATCTTCTCTAAATTCCAACTCGGCGCCCTCCATTTCAAACAAATGCTGATATTGTTTAATCAATGCATTTTTGGGTTCTGTCAGGATTTTTACCAGCGCGGCCTCATCAAGCTCATCCAGCGTGGCAACAACGGGCAAGCGTCCGACAAACTCAGGAATCAGGCCGTATTTGATCAGATCTTCGGATTCTACCTGGGAAAAAATCTCACCGACATTTTTCTTGTTGTCTTTGGTTTTAACTTCGGCAGAGAAACCTATACCGCCTTTTTCTGACCGTTCTTTAATGACTCGATCTAACCCTGAAAAAGCGCCGCCAACGATAAACAAAATATTGGCTGTATTAACTTGCAAAAACTCTTGCTGAGGATGCTTGCGCCCTCCTTGCGGCGGAACAGAAGCTACAGTTCCTTCAATAAGCTTGAGTAAAGCCTGCTGCACCCCTTCTCCCGAAACATCCCGGGTTATAGAGGGATTATCTGACTTCCTGGAAATCTTGTCGATTTCATCAATGTATACGATACCTGATTCAGCCTTTTCGACATCATAGTCGCATTTCTGCAAAATCTTTTGAATGATGTTTTCAACGTCTTCACCGACATAACCGGCTTCTGTGAGCGTCGTAGCATCTGCAATCGTAAAAGGCACATCCAACAATCTGGCCAGTGTTTCAGCCAGCAATGTTTTACCTGAACCGGTAGGACCAATCAGTAAAATATTGCTTTTTGCCAACTCCACAGAATCTTTTTTTGATTTACTGCGCAACCTTTTGTAGTGATTATATACAGCCACGGCCAAAATCTTTTTGGCGCTTTCCTGACCGATGACATATTCATCTAAAACCTGTTTTATTTCTTTGGGTTTTGGCAAAGCACCAAAGCCATAACCTTCTTCCTCTTGCAGCTCATCTTTAATGATGTCGTTGCACAATTCCACACATTCATCACAAACATAGACTGAAGGACCGGCAATGAGCTTTCTTACTTCATGCTGACTTTTTCCGCAGAAAGAACAATACAGGAGTTTATCGTCATCCTTGCCGCTTTTGTCATTACTCATAAAGAAGACCTCCAAGCTGCCCACACATTAAATTGAGACATTTAACCCTATAGGTAAAAAGAATATATTGAAACGCACATATTACCAATGATTATTTATCGGTAACATTTACCCTTGTTGTCAGCACCTTATCGATCAATCCGTACTCAACCGCGTCACTGGCACTCAAAAAATTATCACGATCGGTATCTTGTTGAATTTTTTCCAAGGCCTGACCGGTATGAGCTGCAAGCACTTTATTCAATTTTTCCCTAATCAACAGAATTTCACGCGCATGGATATCGATATCCGAAGCCTGGCCCTGATAACCACCCAACGGCTGATGGATCATCATTCTTGAATGCGGCAAACAAAACCGTTTTCCTTTGGCGCCGCCAGTTAGCAATAGTGCCCCCATACTGGCAGCCTGACCTATGCACATGGTACTCACATCCGGTTTAATAAACTGCATCGTATCGTAAATCGCCATACCGGCAGTGACTGAGCCACCAGGGGAATTTATGTATAGATGAATATCTTTGTCAGGATTTTCTGACTCTAAAAAGAGCAGTTGCGCAACAATCAGATTCGCACTGTAATCCTCAACCTGTCCGACTAAAAAAATGACGCGCTCTTTTAACAGGCGCGAGTAAATGTCAAACGAACGCTCACCCCTGGCGGTCTGCTCTATGACGATGGGCACCAACCCGCCCGCCGCTTGAGGAGAAAATTCTTTGGTCTTTTCGAACGGATAATTCATCAATGCCTCTTTAAAATGTTAAGACTGTTGGGTAGTCATAATAGCATCAAAACTTACATTTTCATCGGCTACCTTGGCCTGAGAGACTATCCACTCAACGGTTTGATCTTCCAGAACCATTTGACGGACCTCATTCAACCTTTGCTCATCCGAGTAATACCAGTTGACTACATCAGCAGGCCTTTCGTAACTTTTGGCCATGTCTTCAATGGTTTCACGTACTTTATCAGGCGATACTTTAATGCCGTTCTTATGAATAATCTCCGCCAGAATCAGGCCCAAAGCAACCCTGCGCTGAGCTTGTTCCTCGAACATGTCTCTAGGCAAATTTAGGTCTTCCGCATTTAATTTTTGCTTTCTTGCATTTTCCCTGTAAGGCTTCTGCAAATTATTGATTTCTTCATCAACCAATGAATTGGGTAAAGTCACTTTGATTTTATCGAAGAGTGCATCCATGACTGCATTTTTCAGCTGACCATTTAAGGCCATCGCTAATTCACGCTCCATATTCGCTTTTACGTCTTCACGAAAAGCGTTCATATCGCCATTCTCGATGCCGTAAGACTTGATAAACTCTTCATCAAGGTCAGGATAGCTAGGCTCTTCGACCTTAGCCACTTCGATTTCAAAAGTTGCCGGTTTTCCGGCTAATTTTGCATTTCCGTATTGTTCAGGAAAGCTGACTTCAAACGACTTGCTATCACCTGTGGAAAGGCCTTTCAAATGATCTTCGAAACCGGGAATCATCTGATTTGCACCGATTTCGACCTGAAAGTTTTCGACTTTACCGTCGGTAAAGTTTTCACCTTCGCAAACACCCGTAAAGCTGATGGTAATTTTGTCTTCAACCTGTGACGGTCTTTCGACTTGAACCCAACCTTTCTTTTGCTTTCTTATTTTTTCAACCATCGCGTCCAGATCTGACACTTCTATCTGGGCGTGCTTTCTGGTAATTTCAAGTTGATCGATACCTTCTAAAGAGATCTCGGGATACACTTCAAATACGGCAGTATATTTGAAACCCGCAGCTTCATCTAAAGGATCGATACTGGGGTAACCGGCAGGTCTCAGGTTATTTTCCTGGATGGCTTCGTAATAAGTGGATTGAATCAAATCGCCAGTCACTTCACCCCTGACTCTGTCTCCATACATTTTTTTGACGACATGCTGAGGCACCTTACCGGGCCGAAAACCATCTAGCTTAACTTCGCGCGCCAGTTTTTTGAGCCGATCTTCCATTTTCTCCTGAACAACTTCCTCGGGCACACTAACAGTCATTTTTCTGCTTAATTCAGATGTCTTTTCGACAGAAACTTGCATTTCTTTACCTCAACTTTAAAATACGGATTGATGAATTTATCAAAGATGCCGAAAGAACGGCCAAATGGATACGTGAATCTACCAGCGATAGACGCTATATGATTTAACTGAGAATTTGTTGGTGCGAATGGAGAGACTCGAACTCTCACAGGATTACCTACTGGAACCTAAATCCAGCGCGTCTACCAGTTCCGCCACATTCGCACACCGAATGAACGGGGGATTCTACTTGATTATTGAATTTAAAAACAAGCATTTTTATAATTCCTGCCTGACGTGCTATCAGAAATATTGCTTAACTGGACGAGAAAACGGACTTGAATCGCACAATCCTCATTGAATGGAATCAATTTGTTTACGGCTTTCGCTTTTAAATCTACTATTAAGCAAGAACCAACGCGAAGGGGATTACCATGAATATAAGTCCATCCACCCATGCCCTCAATTTGATCAATACCGCTCAACACAAAGCATCAGAGGCGACACAGACCATAGCTTCATTGCCGGTGAACACCAACGAAGTCGGCAGCGGAAATTACCAGTCAACCGACCTTATCAAACCCATCTTGAGCTTGAAAGAAGCCGAATTGGAAACCGCAGCAGCTACAAAAATAATCACCCATGAAAAAAAGATGCTCGGCAGCATTCTCGACATCAACGCTTGACGGGGGCTTTAAACATTGACACTGACATCAAATCCCAAAGCCCTGATCGATTGAGCAAAATCATTGATCACTTCAGCCGGAAGCGGCTTCAAATCAACCGCTTCCGGCTGAAAAGAAGGCCTTGCCAAGCCATAAACCATGATACCCTTCAAACCGGCAACCTGTTTAAACCGGGACAAAAACTCTAAATAAGCGCTCTTTTCCGCTTCTCTCAATCCCATACCCCGATAATCCATCAGACATGTTTGAATTTTTGTAGCGCACAATTGCGATGAAATATGTAAATTCTCAGCGGTTTTATCAATGGACAACCCGGCATTATTGATTAACTTCCTTCCGGCATCAGTGGCACTATCCAGTTTAAACCAGACCTCCCCACCCAATTCGTTGAGCACCCTTAAACCTCTTTGTACCGATGAGTGATGCATCAAACTCCCATTGGTAATCAGAACAAACTTGGCGTCCGGAAAAACCCCCATTTCTTTGGCTACACTGCCGATCAAGCGTACCGCCTGATCAAAATGCCTCAGGCTCGTCGGCTCTCCATTACCTGAAATCGCTATATCCTTGACCTGCCTTGATGGCGAATCAATAGCAAAACGGTCAAAAAAGTCACCCGATAAAACATCCTTGATAAAAAACCGAAGTTCCTTTTCGAGCAGCACCAAATCCACATCCGGCGCGGCACCCAGGGCTAAGTCAGGAACCTGGCAATAAATACAACGCCAGTTACAGGCATTATTCGTATTAAAATTGATGCCAATGGAGACACCCCCTGCTCGTCTGGACAAGACGGGATAAACATAGGTCAGGCCGGCAGCATTCCGGTTATGATCGGTGGTCGTTAAACTGGAACTCATCGGCGCGGGGTTAAACAAAAAGACGAGGAAATGGTATTCTAGCTGAAAGCATTATCCAGGTTCTGCAATTTATCGAGGAGAAACGAAATGACTGAAAGAATCATCATGCGAACAGGAGAAGCCCTGGTAGCAGGAGGCCCTCCGGGGACAGCAGCCGAACCCGAAGTGATCATCGGCGAACTTGACGGTCCTGTCGGTACGGCCCTGGCAACCCTGACCGGCGATCAGGTTCAAGGCCATACCCGAGTCTTTGCCATATTGAATACCGACATACAAGTCAGACCGGTCACGCTGATGGTCAGCAAAGTCACCGTCAAAAACAGTCGATACACCAATATTTTGATGGGTACGGTGCAAGCAGCTATTGCCAACGGTGTTCTGGATGCTGTCCGCGCCGGTGATATTCCAAAAGAAAAAGCCAATGATTTGGGAATCATCTGCTCGGTATGGCTTAATCCCAGTGTTATTACCGATAACAATCTGGATCACCGAATACTGTTCGACATTCACCGCAAAGCCATGGCGCTAGCCATTCACAAAGCCATGACGAATACACCCGACATTGACTGGCTGCTGGAAAATCAGGATCAAATCACCCATAAATACTTTCAAATGGGCTTGGACGGTAAAATCTGATTGGCCTGGGGTGCAGCGTCATCGGACGGCGCATCCCTGTCAGGCTTAAACTGGTTACTTGATTAGAAAGATGCTTCAGCAACAACGTCTTTCCGACAGAGGCGCGGGAACATCGAAAGCCATTAATGTTGGATTGATTAACGAATCCACCTTATGAGATCCGGAGCGGTGGACCGATGTATTGGCAGCAACAAATCACCAACAGTTGCCAAATTGAAAGTATTGAAAAGTCGGCCACGAAAAGCATGAGCCCGACCTAGCGGGCTCTTTTTTCTGCTGTTTCCGAATCAATATTGAGTTTTCTGCCATTAACACAAACCTCATCGGTAATTACTGCAGCCCACCTATAATGGCAGTCTGTTTTTGAAATGATTGGGGAACTTCAGTCGCTAATAATCCCTCATATTTCAGTCATTAACTGGCCATCGCCCCATCGGCCGCAACAGGTAGCTATTGATGCCCGTCTGAGCGATTTTTATTTATTTCGTAACCGGACCGTTCGATTTTTTCCGGTGCTTCCTTCTAAGGAATCGCACTCGATGTGATGCCTCTAACCCTAGCCAACAAAACTATTGGAGCTTATCGATGACCGAACTTTTAAAATCAGTCAAACTCTCGTTCAATCACTTCCTGGTAGGAGCATTCGCAATCCTGCCCGTCTATATCGTTGTGCAGATCTTCGTCTGGCTGGTCAGCTTTGTACTGCAGTCCGTTTTCGATGTCAGGGAATGGATGGGGCACTATTTGATCACCGCCGCAGTGTTCATTGCCGTCTATGCTCTGTTGGTGTATATCGGACGCGAGTTGGCGAAATACAGGCAATCCCTTATCATTTCCCTGTTTGACATGCTCATCGAGCGGGTACCGTTTCTGAACGGCGTTTACCGGGTCAGCAAGAAGGTGATCGACATGTTTCGCGGCCAAGACGGGAATCCGGTGCGCGAAGTGGTCTACGTGGAATACCCCAAAGACGGCATATGGGTGCCAGCCTACGTAACCAACCGGGAGGACGACCGCTATGTGCTCTATATTCCTACCTCGCCGAATCCCACCAATGGCTTCACGGTGATCATCCATGAATCCAAGGTGATCAAATCGGAATTGAATTTTGAAGAAGTCACCAGTTTTATGATCAGCGTAGGTTCCGATTTTCCCAAATCACACGAAGCACGGAACCTGCCGCGGTAAAATCCCAACCGCAGAACGCAACCTGATTATTAAGATGTCTCAGCACTTACTCTTTTTTTCTAGCCGACCGCGTCTTTTCGGTAGAGCCTGCCCCGGTCTTGGAATGCCGAGGGATCGCCTGACCGGGGCAGGATCAGCTGAAACAGCTTGCTAGCCAGGAAGCGCCATGATCGTTAGCCCAGTAAAGGCCAAAAGCAGGTGCTTCACCAACCACATGGTTTCGAGGAAAATTTCATGAAAAAGATTGAACGGCTTAGAACAGAGTTGATTGCTTGCGCAAGAACCCTGTATCACTTTTTAGGAGGAATCACAGTTGGCATCGTGCTGGGTATCCCAACTTTGTTCCTGTTTGGCGATACCCTGTTGTCGTTGCTAGGACATGGTCTCATAGCGGTCGGACATGCATTGCATATACTGTTCTCGCTTTTTGAAACGATAGCCGAACATTTCTTTGAGTGGGCTTTCCATCTGTCCAAGCGAACGTCGGAAATTATCATTTTCTGGAGTAGCCTAGCGATCGCCATCGGCTTAACGTGGTATTTCATGCACATGGTGAAAAATATTTCTCAACGTGCATACACCAACGTCCAGGAACGGCGGTTGGCGCTGGCCGAATCATCTAAAATCGTCTTCTGGATCCGGGTTGCACTTATCATCAGCTCGCTGAGCGCAACCCTTCTGCTCTTCACCTGAATCATCCGGACTTTCAGCTAGATCCATAAGCCCGTCATGTCCGTCCGGAAACGGGCATCCAGTGCCATGAAGGGTAAGCTTCGAGCTATCCCTATAGCCTGGATTTCGGCAATCCCCCGGCATTCCCTGACCGGGGCAGGCTCGACCAAAAAGAGGTCAGGTCTTGAATTTTGCAAATACGTGCTTGCATAAACGAGACTTGATGCAAATTACAAGACCTGACCCCAATCTCCGTTCGCCTACATCTCCCCTCCTCACAGGGCAATGGCTGGACTTTCACCCGGTTGCTGACTACCATGCCAGCCGCACTTGTGGTTCGCTATCGCTCACACAATCTAACCTTATTCGTTATGCGTCACTGTGCGCGACTCTCGACCCGCTCAATTTCCAGCACCTCTGCATGCAAGCGAGGCAGGCTTTCGACAAGCCATCTCTTTACTGGCTTCGCTTGCTCAAAGCACTCGTGGTACTCCTGAAAGTACGCTCCGTCCACTGGACCTATTGACTCTCGATAGAAGTAGCTTACCGTCGCTGCTACCCAGTGCCATAGCTCAAGGTGTTTGGCGCAGTAGTCAACGACGAAGTAGAGCTCCGGCTTCCCGATCAAGCCAAGGACATACTCATTTCCTTCACCAAGCAACCGATGAGGAACCAAGCCACGATTGGGGTGAGCGGCCTCTGAGAAGAACTTGTAGAGTTCCCGCATCTCAGATTCAGGTTCACCCATCGGGTGGGCACCGAGCGCTTTGCGAACTTCGGCGTTTCCAATCTGCTTGCCAGCATGCCATTTCGCTGCCCACTTTGGTTCTACCGCGCAAAGATGTAGCAGAGACAGGGACTCGTAGGCACGACGAGCGAGAAGGAACGCAACCGAGAGCTTGCCGCCGAGAATGAGCGGGCGCGCCTCGTACAGAAAGTCGAAAACGTCGGCAAGTAGGTCTCGGATGACGCGGTCTTGGTCATCCTTCGGTGTAAGGTGGCCGAGGAAGCTCACCAGCCGGGAGACAAGACGGGCGTATCGGTCTGTGGCCTCAATGTACGGCTCCGCCATGCTGACGATCTCGCGATGCCGCGTAGCTGCGAACTCAGGCAACTGATCGAATAGAGCGTTCGCTTCTGCGGCGGAGTACGGCATGGCTTGGTTTGGGCCAAGGGGGTCAGGTCTTGAATTTTGCAAATACCTGCTTGCATAAACGAGACTTGATGCAACCTTCAAGACCTGACCCTATTCACTCTTGACCCTATTCACTCTTGAAGTTTTAAAAACTTCTACGAGCCTGCCAAACTTAAAATTACTACCAACCCCCAAAGTCGCGATTTTTTAACGGATTTCGCCACCATAGAAATGATTTAGACATCGCCTTTAACAGGGGTTTAAACCAATGCTGCTTGTTAAAAGCTGTGTTCGCGTTAGTAGTTGAAAGTAAATCAACAGCGTCATTCCGGCATGGATTGCCGGAGCCGCTAGACCGTTTAAACGAATCCAGGTCACAAGGATGTGAAAGCCCAACGCCATCCATGGCTTCTGGCGACGCCTACTATTAACGCGAACATAGCCTTGTCAAAACGGTATATCGTCCAAATCCGACTCAGAAAAACTGGCAATCAATGGCTCGCTATAACGCACTTTATTGTTGAGATCCAGTTCAATGACGCCGTTCTTTTTCAAAATATCCAAAATAAATTCCGGATCTACCTGGTTGGCTTTGAACTTACTTTTGATGTTATTCAACAAAGTTTCTTTTTTTGCAGGTCTGCTTTTGTGATGATCCATCAGATGCTGGCAATAGGCTTCCAGGAAATAATCAGTCTGATTCGTTTCATCTACAGCAAATTTGGCAGGCTCAACGGACTCTTTTTTTCTGCCAATCCTTTCGGCATCACGGCTCTGGCTGTTGAGCAAACTGACGACATGATCCAGATCGGTATCATTGGACACAATATCAAAGCGGGTATGTTCCGCCAACTGAACCATTAACACGCCAGCCCAGAAAGCAATGCCAAAATCGGCCGAGTTCTTACCGCCACTTGGCATCTGGAATATTTTCAACTTATTGTCATTCACACTGCCCGTGAGCGGATTAATCCAGCTCAAAGGCACTTTTGCTCCGGATTGCGCATAGCAAATGACAATATGAGAATAATTGACCAGATCGTCCAGCAGATGATCGATCTGGCCGGGGCAATTCTCCAAATCAATCATCAGCACACGACTCAGCTCTTTTACAGTTTCGTTATTTTTGACCTTGCTGATAGGTTTAACTGATTTCATCCAACCCGCCTAACTGAATACCGCTCATGTCATCAAATCTTAACCAAAATTTCGCCGCGACCCATTTCCGACATATCGCCGGCATAGCGCCTGACCCGGTTAAACATTGCCGCAGGTTCCGAAAATGCAGAATTCAAGGTTTTAAACGATTTAAACAATAGGGGGAGAAATGCCAGCGTATGAGCACCGCAATCATTAAAATTAGCCGGTACTTGCGGGCCATTCCAAAGCAATAAAGTCCCCCGGCGCATCGCATATCCGACATGCTTTCCGGTTTGCCCCATCACGGCTATCGTTCCGGCGGTCATTCTTGAACCGCAATAATCACCGGCGTTGCCTTCAATCAGAATATTACCGCGGCGCATATGATCACCGACCCTATCGCCGGCATTACCCTTGACTAAAACGGTGCCTCCTTTCATGCCCATTTTATTACCGGGCAAAGCACCTCCCAGAAAGTCACCGGTATTTCCATCGATTTCGATCAAACCTTTTTTCATTTCGCACGCCGTGAATAAGCCGGTATTTCCCGATATCCGGATAAACCCGGACTTCATGCCCAATCCCAGATAGGCTCCGGCGTCACCGATGATTGAAATTTCGCCTGTTTCCAACTCTTTACCGATGAAATCCAGTTTTTCGTAGCTGTTTTTAATGATAATTTTTTGGGTATCGCTTCCGCTGATGTCGAATAAGCTGTCAACTCTGACTTTGGCTTTACCATTGTGCAATTCCAGAGCCCCGATATCCGAAGGATCGAGTCCCAACAATTTTTGACACACCAGAGGCGACATGTCGACGCGTTGATCCACTCTGCGTTTCAATGAGAAGGTTAATGCACTCATGCCATGATCTCCTGCAAATGAAAATGGAAAGGACCGAGTTTACCGCCATAATTTCCGGCGCTGATCCTCTTGATGCCGTTTTCCGCACCCAAGTCGCAAACCGCCTGAATGCCCACTCGCATGGCCTTGTCAATGTCCTCTTTAGTCAAACCATCGATCACGATCTCCATGACAGATTCTATCTCAGGGGATAAATCGGTTTTGGTCATACCCTTTAACGTGGGGCAAAACGCATCATTGGTAGACGCGCCCAACGACTTGTATTTGGAACCTACTTTTGAACCGGAACGAACCACGCCGCCAGGAAACGGCATGATGACATTCGGAATTTTACGCATTTCATCGATTGCCGCTTCGCATGCCGCTAAAGCTTGCGGTTGAGACTCCGCTAAAACCAGAAAGTTACCGCCGCCGACCGCATCGACCTGGCCGGTAGTCGCCTCGGTCAAAAACTCACCATCCATGACGGGAATTCGCCAATAGCGTTTGCCGCTGATCAGCTTGCTTACCTGAAAGCCATCGCCGAAATAACGCAGATTTTTACCCAACGCGATGCGCGTTCCTCCGTCGATACCGGCAAACAAAGCAGACGTCGGAGAAGTCAACACACATTGACCCGCTCTTGTTTCCAATTGTTTTGCCAGCCCTTTTCCACCCATGGCAAAAATCATCACGGAAACGCCGGGGCGGCCATCGGGCGTTTCTGAAGCATCTAACACCCGCTCTATGCCTGCCTCACACCCACAAGCAATCACAGACGTGGCAAAGCCGGTCATGGCCTGCGCAGAAATCATGGCCCACTTTTCATTTTGGGCGGTGATGATGGCTCGCGTGGCTTTCATCGGAAAGGCTTCAGCAAATGTTTGGTCAATGGTGACGCCATTAATGATCATAAAGACCCTCCTTTAGTCGGATGCACTGTCAAGCTCCCACGGCCGTCTTCAGTGATCTCATCATCACTGATCTTGAAATTACCCAATTTCATGGTCAGATACCGGTCAAAATAACCTTTCAAGCCATTCTCAACCGACGCATCCCAATCAGGTTTGACGGTATGCGTCGTTCCCCACTTGGTATGGACGATCTGGCCATCGACAACGACCAGTTCGCCATCTTTAAAGACGTAATCCGGTTTTTCAAACATCTTTTGCCTGTCCGAGTTTTCAGTATAAACCGTGATATCTGCCCAATTACCGGGACCCAAACCGCCGCGATCTTTTAAACCGATAATTTTTGCAGCGCCGGCCCGGGTCATGATCGCGATTTCATTAAGCGAATACTCTCTGGTGATAGAGCCCAGCGTAGTCATTTTTTGAGCTTCCGGATGAATCGTTGCCAGCATGTCGTTTCTAAAACTTCTATCCATCAATAAGCGAATCAAATGCGGATAACTGGTAAACGGCGCGCCGTTGGGATGATCCGTCGTCAGGAAAATACGCCAGGGATCGTCAACCAGTAAAAAAGTTTCCAGGCCAATCGCCCATTGCAAGGCGTTGACAAAGTTCTTATCCTTATATTTGAAAGGCACGACGCCGCAACCGGCATCGCATTCAATATCCATACAAACCCATTTGTCAGGATGGGCATGTTTGTGATTGGCATGCTGCATCATCGTGTCGCCCGATGCCGTCACGGTTTGACCAAACAGGATCTGGCCCACGTCAATCGTTATGTTTTTATGTTTGTTAACCGCTTCGGCAATCTGCGCCGCGCCGGATGAAAATTTGAAATCGCCTTCAGTACCGTAACTGTGAAACTGGATATGCGTCAAATGCATGGGCAAACCACCAATCCCTTGAATAGTGTCCAAGGTGGTATCGACATTACCCGGCACACCCAAGTTACAGCCATGCACATGCAACGGATGGGTGATACCCAATTCTTTAACGGCTGTAGCCAGCGTCTGAAGAATCTGCCTGGGCGTCACATCGTAATAGACATTTTTTTCATCCAGATCCAGTTTGCGCTGATTGAATTTGAATGCGCTGATACCGCCGGCGTTGACCACTTTGATCCCGATGCATTTGGTGGCATTGATGATCCAGGCCACATAATCATTGACCGCCTTCTGATCTTTTTTAGCCGTCAGCATCCGCAGCAGAAAATCATCACTGCCCAGCATGGCATAGCCACCTTTATCCAGGATGGGAATGTCCGCCATTTCCATATGCGCCTGACGGGCATTGATCGGCAATACCGCCGGTTCAAAAGCAGCGGTATAGCCCATTTCGGCGTAACGATAGCCCGTCACATAAGAGCTGGGCATTACGTATCCAGTCCCGGAACGGGTGATGATTGATCTTATCACCGGGTCCTGACGATGATCCTCGGGCAACAACAATCTGGCAATATTACCCTTGCCGCCGCCGATATGGGTGTGCATATCAATTGCACCGGACATTACCACCTTGCCCTTTAAATCATATTCCTTATCAACGGGCACATCATCGATGGGCTTGGCAACGATACGCCCTTCATGGATATAGATATCCTGTTTTTTTCCGTCTATTCCGCTGGCTGGATCATAGACGGTTCCACCTGTTAATTTTATCAGCATAATCTTTCCAAATGACTGGCGTGAATAAGCGAAGAGAAAGCGGGCATTTCAATAAAAAACATGAACATGGCTTATCTATACCGCCCGTTCAATGGCAGTTAAAACCTCTGCCGTGCTTGGTAGTCCCGCATCACGCAATTTTTTTAAGCGAATTGCGACCACATTATCCATCCTGAAAGCGTGACCGGCATGATCAATTCCTGGTGTCCCCACGGGAATAAAAACATCAGGCTCTTGCTCAAATGCCATTCCCGACCGACCCAGTACAATAGTAGGAACAGTGACAGAAAGAGGCTTGGCATTGACATTGAATGCCTGCACCCATACCTGCGCATCAACTTCACCGGCATTGATCATTGTCTGCGAGTCGAACAGGAAGGGGTCGTATTCAGGAAACCCTTTTGCAAACGAAACTCTGGCGGGATAACCGGTCGTCCAACCGCAAACCTGATTGGCCGTCTGCTCGCCTTCTTTTCCAACCAAAGGCAATCCCGAACAACGCGTTCCTTGATCATTGATATCCTTGACCATTTCACAAACAGTCTGGACGGTTAGTTCGGCATGATCAAAACGTAAGTCAGTTACAGCCCAAGTAACCACACCATAAACCGCAGCTTTTAACTGCATAGCGATCAGTTCGAGATCAGTGACTGGAATTCCGCCAGCCGACTCAGCAAGAATGGGGCGCCCTTTGATTAATGCCCGCAACACTGAAACGGCTTCAGGTAATTGGTCTTGAGCGCATTCAAAAACCTGCGCATCCTGTCCTTCCGGAGATGTAGACGCCCTTCCGGAAGGCGCCTTTCCCAAATATATAATTTTGCGCTGAGCCGGATTTTCTAAAAACATGGCCGCATCTGTCCACAGATAGCGTTCAAAAAACCGTGGCGCAAAACTTTCCGGATCGGCACCAATAATCAGCAGAACATCACAGCGATTTTTTACTTCGGCCAAGGATGTCGTCATCCAGCCTGAATCCTGCAAAGTCAAAAGATTATGACGGGCATAGTTAAAACTCATGTGATCAACAACCGCTCCGGTTTTGTCAGCCAAAGCCAGCAAAGCCCTCATACCATTCACATCGGTTGCACAGCCGCCCAGCATAGGCTGTTTGGCAGCTTGAAGAATAGCGGCGGCCTTGTCGACAGCGGTTGCCAGATCAGTGATTTTTCCATTCACTCTAGGCTGTGTATCGGCAAGCGGTTGCTCGAAGGCAGGCGTATTGACCGCACAGCCGTTATTGATCACTTTCAGCGATGCGCCGTCAACCTGAATGGTCAGATCGTCGGTTCCTACACCGCAAAAAGGACTGGGCACTTCATTAATTTCAGTCATTAAGCTGTCCTTTCTTGAAATTATTACTGGAGATGGATTGAAGCCTTGTACCTTTCATACTGAAAAATCGTTCCTCTTTGTTAAAGGTGCAAGATGAACCTGTCTAGAGCCGCCGAGAAACTGTCCATGGCAGCTTGACGGCCACTTCGCGCGGCCGAAATCCTCGCCATTCAAACCCTGCACCGTCTGAAAATCAGACATTATTTTGATCAGATAGGAGAAATAGGAGGTTGTATAACCGTCGTCATAATAGAAATATTTTATCTCGAACAATACTGCCATGTCTCAACCTGCAAAGCGCGGACTCATCATAAACGCCCATATTTTTAACCCGGCGGATCCAAGTTCAGTTAAAATAGCATAACTTTTCTGATCTATGGCGGTCTTTTATGATTAAGAAACCAATTTTAACGTTGCTATCGGCATTACTCGTGAGTGCCTGTGCAACCAGCCCAACCGGCAGAACTCAGTTCACTTTTATGCCGGACGCTCAAATCAATCAGATGGGCCTGCAAGCGTTCGAATCATTAAAAAAACAAAAACCAATCAGTCAAAACAGCCGATATCAACAATTTGCTTCATGCATAGCACAAGCAATACTTCCCTTGGTCGGCGGCCAATGGGAAGTCGTGGTTTTTGAAGACAATTCTCAGAATGCCTTTGCATTACCGGGCAACAAAATCGGCGTCCATACCGGTTTGATAGACCTGGTGGACAATCAGGATCAACTGGCGACGGTTATTGGTCATGAAATTGGTCACGTTCTGGCGAAACACAGCAACGAAAGAATGTCCCAAGAATTTGCGGTTTCTCAAGGCATGGCTGCCGTTCAAGCGATAGCCGCACCGCAAAGCGCGCTTGGCCAAACCGCAATAGGTTTATTGGGTGCAGGCGCCGAACTTGGGATTATTTTACCTTACAGCCGTCTTCATGAAAGTGAAGCCGATGTTATCGGGCTGGATTTAATGGCAAAAGCAGGATTCGATCCGCAGCAAAGCATACTGCTATGGCAAAAAATGTCCCAAGCAGGTGGCGGGCAGGGTCCGGCTGAATTTCTTTCAACTCACCCTGCACACGGCACCCGGATAGA
This sequence comes from Methylomicrobium sp., assembly GCA_018333785.1. Classification (GTDB taxonomy): domain Bacteria; phylum Pseudomonadota; class Gammaproteobacteria; order Methylococcales; family Methylomonadaceae; genus Methylicorpusculum. Next base: position 18,850 of record JAGXSU010000039.1, read on the forward strand.
AGAGCTGCAAAAGCGCATGCCGCAAGCACTGCAATATCGTCAACAAGCGATTGCCATGGGCAAACAACCGCGCTGCGCCAAATAAATGAATCCGCATTTAGCTTCTTTACATCCTTACCCATTTGAAAAGTTGGCTCAGCTGAAGCAAGGCATTACGCCGCCAGCCGACCTGCGTCCGATTACTCTGTCAATAGGCGAGCCGGCTCATGCAACTCCAGCCTGCTTACAACAAGCTTTGTTGACGCATTTAGACGGACTGGCCAATTACCCTACGACTAAAGGCATACCGGAACTCAGGCAGTCTATTGCACAATGGCTCAGTCGGCGCTTCAAAATTCCGCTGGATGTCATCAACCCGGACGCACATATTTTGCCTGTCAACGGCACCCGGGAAGCCTTATTCTCCTTTGCCCAATGCGTCATCGATCCGGCCAGCAAAGCCCTGGTGCTGATGCCCAATCCGTTTTATCAAATTTATGAAGGCGCGGCATTACTGGCGGGGGCGGAACCCTATTTTCTGAACACCACCGAAGCGACAGGCTATATCCCCGACTTTGAAGCTGTCCCGGAAATCGTTTGGCAACGCTGTGCGCTCATCTACATCTGTTCGCCGGGAAATCCGACCGGACAGTTGATTGGTCAACAAGATTTGATCAAATTGATGGCGCTGGCTGAAAAATATGACTTCATCATTGCATCGGATGAATGTTACACAGAACTTTATGACGATGAAGACACCCCCCCTGTCGGCTTGCTGGAAACCGCGATCGCGATAGGCAATACCGCCTTCAAACGCTGCGTGGTTTTTCACAGCTTGTCCAAACGTTCCAACGCGCCGGGATTAAGATCGGGATTTGTCGCAGGAGATGCGGAAATACTGAAGCAGTATTTTCAATATCGCACCTATCACGGCTGCGCCATGGCCTTACCGGCCCAGCATGCCAGCATTGCAGCGTGGCAGGACGAAAACCATGTACGGGAAAACCGGCAGCTATACCGGGAAAAATTCGATGCCGTTATCGAGATTCTCAATACAGTAACACCGGCCATTCGGCCACCGGCAGGCTTTTATGTCTGGCTGAAAACACCCATCCCTGACACTGATTTTGCCCGATTGCTTTATAAGACAGAAAACGTCACCGTCTTACCGGGTACTTTTTTATCCCGCGAATTTAACGGCGTCAATCCGGGCAGCCATCATGTGCGCATTGCCTTGGTGGCTCCGTTCGATGAATGCGTTGACGCTGCCAACAGAATTAAACACTTTGTTAACTCACTGACCCTTTGATACACATGACTGAACTAGAAAATATAATAAACTCCGCATTTGAAAACCGTGCCGAAATCACTCCTGCAAACGTTTATCCGGAGCTGCGAGAAGCGATTAAAGACACGATCAATCTGCTAGACTGCGGCAAAGCCCGCGTCGCCGAGAAAATCGACGGCGAATGGGTGGTTCACCAATGGCTAAAAAAAGCGGTATTGCTGTCTTTCAGAGTCAACGAAAACCGCGTCATGGACGGCGGCGTGAATCGCTATTACGACAAAGTCGAAACCAAATTCGCAACCTATACGCCGGATGATTTCGCGAAAGCCGGTGTGCGTGTCGTACCCAACGCCAATGCCCGCCATGGTTCTTACATTGCCCCCGGCGCCGTGCTGATGCCTTCCTATGTCAACATCGGTGCTTATGTAGACAGCGGAACGATGGTCGATACATGGGTAACTGTGGGGTCTTGCGCACAAATCGGCAAGAACGTGCATTTATCCGGTGGCGTAGGGATAGGCGGAGTGCTCGAGCCATTACAGGCAGGACCCACTATCATAGAAGACAACTGCTTCATAGGCGCACGCTCTGAAATTGTTGAAGGCGTCGTCGTCGAAGAAGGCTCGGTCATCTCGATGGGCGTTTACATTGGCCAAAGCACTAAAATATACAACCGTCTCACAGGCGAAATCATCTACGGACGCGTTCCTGCAGGTTCTGTTGTAGTCCCCGGCAACTTGCCTTCCTCGGACGGAAAGTACAGTCTTTATTGCGCGGTTATCATCAAGCAAGTGGATGAAAAAACCCGCAGCAAAACCGGCATCAACGAATTACTGCGCGATTAATACAGCCGGCAGGCCGGAGTAACCGGCCTGCCCTTCACTCTGATAATATACCTTTCGCACTTCAAATTTCGGCAGTGCCTAAGGAGGCAACGGGTTGTTCGGCAAAGGCTTTGCCAGCATGGATGCTGGCATAGAGCCTATAGGGATGTATTTACGGCGTCCTTTGACGGGCAACCCGGTGCCGAATTCGATCTACGATGGGTATAACGGCAATACCGTTATTTTTTAAAAACCAGACTCAACGACTTAAACAAGCCTGACCCGAACCGCATTGCGCCATAAAACCGGCACCGCTCTTCGAACCGCAAGTCTCGCCAAACCGATTTTTCAACCTACCACAGACTTTATCATGACTGAAAATCTCACCAGCAACGCCATCATTTATGCCATTCTTTCTTTAAATAGCGAAATTGCATTACAGAAAGAATTTCTGGAATCATCTGAAGAAATTGAACAGGAAGACCTGGAAAACGAGGAAGGCATCCTGGCCGATCTTGAACAAGCCTTTATGGAATTTATTGACCTTTATAAAAACCGCCTGAAAAAAGATAAATCATTACCCAGCATCGAAGAATTACTGAACTCCGAGCTCTAAGCGAATTCCATGATTAAACTTTACGGCATCCAGCAGTGCGACACAGTCAAAAAAGCCCGCAAATGGTTGGATCAACAGGGCATTACCTACCAGTTTCATGACTTCAGAACAGACGGCTTGACCGTGGCAATGCTGGAAGATTTTGTGGAACAAGCCTCATGGGAAACGCTGTTAAACCAGCGCAGTACCAGCTGGCGGCAATTAAGCGGTGAACAGAAATCCGATCTGTCCCAAACCAAAGCGATTAGTTTAATGCTGGCAACACCCACCTTGATTAAACGGCCTGTTTTGCAGTCAGATACCGGTTTGATGGTCGGCTTTTCCGCCGAAAATTATGAACAATTACTGCGCTGAATCCTCGTATGAACGACACGTTAGAACTGCTTAAAGCCCTGATTAAATGCCCTTCCGTAACACCGGATGATGCCGGTTGCATGGATATCATTGCAGAAAGACTCACCAAGTCCGGCTTTAAAGCCGAACGCATGGATTTTGACGACACCCAAAATATCTGGCTTAGAAGAGGCGAAGCTAAACCGCTGTTTGTCTTTTTGGGCCACACCGATGTCGTCCCCCCCGGACCTCTGGACCAGTGGCAAACGCCGCCTTTTGAGCCCACCTTGAAAGACGGCAAACTTTTCGGAAGAGGCGCTGCGGACATGAAAGGCGGCATAGCTGCGTTCATCACCGCCCTCGAACGCTTTGTTGCAACGCATGCCGATCATCAGGGATCCATTGCACTGCTGTTAACCAGCGATGAAGAAGGACCTGCCACCAATGGCGTCGTCAAAGTGATGGAAGTGCTCCAGCAACGCGGCATAGCCATTGACTGGTGCCTGGTCGGCGAACCTTCCAGCGACAAAACGACAGGTGATGTCGTTCGCGTCGGAAGACGCGGCTCACTGTGCGCCAGACTTACTGTCAAAGGCATTCAAGGCCATGTTGCCTATCCTGAAAAGGCGAGCAACCCCATTCATGCCTTCGCCCCTGCATTAAAAGACCTGACTGAGGAAGTCTGGGACCACGGCAACGCTTTTTTTCCGCCCACCAGCCTGCAAGTTTCCAATATCAACGGCGGTACAGGCTCTGAAAATATCATTCCCGGGCATTTGGAAGTTCAGTTCAATTTACGCTTTTGTACTGAATTGAATGAAACGATCATCAAGGAACGCACCCGGGCCATTCTGGACAAATACGATTTTGACTATGAACTGCAATGGCGCTTATCCGGCAATCCGTTTCTGACGGCCCAAGGCGAACTAATCGCCGCTGCACACGCAGCCATCAACCAAATCATCGGTACAGAGCCCTTGGACGATACCGGCGGCGGCACATCGGACGGACGGTTTGTTGCTCCGACAGGCGCACAAGTCATAGAACTTGGGCCCAGAAATGAAACGATCCATAAAATCAACGAACACATCGAAATCGACCAACTCGACACGCTAAGTCACCTATATGAAGCAATACTGGTCAATTTACTAATCAATCGCACCGTTTAATTCTACTTTGTCAGATTTGAAGAAAGACCGTCATACCCTCAGGGAAGCGGGTATCCAGTGCCATGGATGGCGAGCTTCGAACCATTCATGGCACTGGATCAGGCAATCCCTGCCGGAATGACGGCAACCATTAATACAAACAAAGTTCTCTAAGAAACCGAGACAACCCTATAAAAGCTCGGAAACTTCACTCCAGCAATTCTCAATTTAGGCAGATCACCCTAAGTGCTTTCATCGGGGAATAGGGATATTCAAACCATCAAGCATAAATTCCATCAAATGTTGCCAGCTATCAAAACAAACATAACGAGTGAGCGCCCTTAAATCGTTAAAAAACGTCTTCCGACTGGGCAATTCTTCACGCAGCAATCGATAACATTGATCGAACCATTGCAACACCGTATGAACCAGAAATGCCAGGATGATCAGGCTGGCTAACAAGGCGGCGAGG
>JAGXSU010000040.1 GCA_018333785.1 Methylomicrobium sp.
TTCAAATCATCCACTACTTTACCCAACACCGAGCGCGATCTTAGAATTTCCACTTCGCGCTGCGCTCTTGGACTTTCGGTTTCAGCCGACGCTCCGTTCGTGTCGCTTCTCAGTGGCGCCGCCAATAAAGCCTTGTTCTTGTCAATCCTCAACAAGCCATCGGCTTTATAGGTGCGAGGCGCCAGGACCAAATAGATCAGTGTGATGAACAACACGGTAAATAAAGTCTTGAGAATGGTCTTTTTACCTTCCAGCAATAAATCGACATAGTCTCTGATACTGACACCCTGCTCTTCTAATCTGGACGCATTAAGCGGTGGCAATTCCGTACTGGCTTGATTTTTATAATACATAGTCTTTCATGCCCCAATCGTTTGAAAAGCCGCAACTGTCAAGTCAAGCGCTGTCGGACCGACCCGGTAGGCTGCGTTCTTTTTGTGATGACTCATGCTTTTGAATTCCATTACAACCCCATCATTGCGGCTTGCGACATGATAGCCGTGAAGGATGACGGTAAAATCTGGTTCAGTACTCTGGACCACTGAGTCACCCCGGCGGTACCTACGAAAACGGTATCATGCGGTTCCAAAGCAAACTGATCGGCAAGAATCAACGCGTCGGGTGATTCGGCATTCAGTTGGAATATTTCAGGATTCATATCTCCCGAACGGATAACATAAATTTCTTCCGGCCTGGACATGTTGAAATCTACCCCATAGGCTTCTGCCAGCGCTTGAGCCAGGGACATCTTGCCTTTGTTGATAGGCAATGCCTGCTGCCTGCCGACTTCGCCCATAACAAACACCTTGTTATCCTTACTGTCAGGAATATTCAGCACGTCACCGGCTTTAAGCAACAGGTTTTGGGTGGTATTGCCCTGTTCATAAAGCGCCAGCACATTGATTTTGTATAATTTGCCATCTCTGGCCAGCGACACATTGCTCATATCGGCATCTTGTGTCACGCCACCCGCACGGCTGATTGCTTCGGCTACCGTCAATGGCGTTTCAGTCAAGGGCTGGATCCCCGGCATTTTGACTTCACCCACAACAGCGGCACGATGACTCTGGAAAGAAAGCACCCGGACATCGAGTTTGACTCTTTTGAAATAATTGGACAGCTCTCTGGTCAGCAGACTTCTGACTTCGCTGACCGTTTTTCCTGCAACCTGCAGAGTGCCGACATAGGGATAATAGAGCTGGCCATCGTCATCAACGACTTTTCCGGCCAATTCGGGCAGTATCTTTTCACCGCCGGGATCATTCAACTCGGGGTGATCCCAGACGGTAATCAGCAATCTGTCGTGCGGACCGATCCGGTAATTGGCCTGACTGATGTCCACCGGAGGCAGATTATTGACCGCCTGACGCCTGGAGTTTTCCCTCTCTATGATCAAATCTGCGGTAATAGGCACAATCCGGGTCTTTTCCTTGACCATCCGGCCATCTTTCATAACCGGCACCTCAAGATCCGATAAGTTATTATCGGCTTGCATTGTCATGCCGGGCGTCAGAGAACAGGCCGGCAGCAGTAAAACCAACATCAATGGCAGTAATCTGTTCATGGCAGGGTTTCCTTAATAGGCGTTTTTATTGATAAAACCGGTCAACAGGGTGCGCAGAGCGATCTCCAGATCAAACCATACCGACCAATGCTGTATGTAATACAAATCGTGTTCTATGCGCCGGTTCAAATCGGTATCACCGCGCCAGCCATTGACTTGAGCCCATCCGGTAATACCCGCTTTGACCATATGTTTCTTCATGTAATTAGGCACCTGCTCTTTAAACACTTCGACAAAATCAGGGCGTTCCGGGCGAGGTCCTACCAGCGACATATCCCCACGGAGCACATTGATCAATTGCGGCAGTTCATCAAGACTGGTTTTTCGCAAGAATCCGCCAAACCGTGTCGCCCGTTTTTCGCCGGGTTTTGCCCAGACCGCGCCGGTTGCCGCTTCTGCATTCACCGGCATGGACCGGAACTTCAACATCGTGAATGAATGATTATTCCAGCCCACCCGTTCCTGCCTGTAAAACACAGGGCCCGGTGAACTCAGTTTGACGCCGATAGCGATGAATAACAGTAAGGGACTGATCAGTACGAGCAGGATTAATGCCGATAACCTGTCCATGATTTCTTTGATGTAGCGATTGATGCCATCCAGGGGCGATACCGAAAAATCCAATGTCGGAATACCGGCCACCGTGTTCAAACTGAGGAATTTACTGTGCTTGAAAGCAAAACAATCGATAACAAGACGAATACTGACCGGTAAATGCCTCAACTGATATTGCGCTCGTTCGGCAAGTGATTCGCCTGGAAAGGCAATCCAGACTTCGTCAATGGCTTCCCGGGTGACAATCGCATTAAGATCCTTTAATTCACCGAGCCGGATCAACGACAAATCGCCCACCGATTGCCGGTTTTCGGACCGATCATCGACATAACCGACCACCTGCAATCCTGCCCAGGACGAATTATTCAATTGACGGCTGACTGCAACCGCCATTTGATTCAAGCCTACCAACAGGATACGGCCCTGTGACCAGCCACGAGAACGTAACCAGTGCAGTAATTGGGACAAAAGTCCTCTAGCCGTGAGAATAAACAGTAAACCCAGCGACCACCAAGTAATGATCCAGCGGTAACTGGAGCCGAACCAAAAATGCAGCCTTATCGACGCTACGATGGTAATCACCGAGACGACGGCAAATACCCAGGCTCTGACGATACGAGCGATTTCTCCGCGCATGACATCATTGCGCCAGGGCCGGTAAACCTGGCCCATTTCAAAAAAGATGATGGCCGCCAAAAGCCCCAGTGCAATCACAATCCGGTAATCCTGATCGATCACCACTTGCCGCAGCCAAAAGTAATGAGACACCCAAGCTGCAACCATCAGCATCGCCAGATCGACGAAACGCAACAAGAGGATTACTGTGTGGCCATATTGTTTGAAGAGCCCGTTGAAAATGTTGCTCAAACCGAGTGGCATGTTCGTTAAACTCCTATTCTGTCTATGATCAATGATAAAGAGCTAAAACCCTTCATCGCCAACGTCATCGCGACCTGCGTAATGCAAAAATCGCTTCGATTGAGGTATAGATTACAGACACAAGATGAGAGAAAACCCTTAGGTTTGATTAAGATTTGATGAAGATCGGATTAATAGTGGGCGAGATTCGGCAAGCGATGGTGCACATACAATTCGTTTAAACCTGTAGAGGTAAGAAACTGAAGTTTCACAATAATTTCAAAAAAGAACAGGCATTCTGTTTGAACTGCAGGACTTATCGATAGAGTCTGCGTAAAGGGTGGCAAACCTATTTAATAAAGCACTGTCTCGCAAGGCTGAGGCGTCATCCCGGCAGGGATTGCCGGGATCCAGGACACAAGGATGTGCTACAGCCCTCGCCATCCATGGCTTCTGGGCTCATGCCGGGCTGTCCTGCCCGGCACCCTTCGGGCGAGTGCCAATCCGCTCCTGGCGGATTGGTCCGGCAATCCCTGCCGAAACGACGATAACTTCTAATCCAAACAAAGCTCTCTAACGAGCCTGGACAACCCTATAAAAACTGGAAAACTTCAGGTAAGAAATAAGATTAATCTGTCGTATACCGCCCCAACATTCATAGCTTCAACTATTATTCTGCACAGCCAGATGATAAACGTTTGAGGTTTTCGATGAATACAATGAAGGTAAACGGCAAAAAACTAAATCGAAGAGTTGCTTTTCGAATTTACGAGCAGGTAAATCTTTACTTCCATAAAGTCGATAGTAGCCAAATCAATGAATTCCGGCCCGGTTTTGAGAACAGCTCCACTTTATCCCCTTCTAGCCAGTCGTTTGCGCAAATTAACGGGCAGTCAGCAGAGCAATCACTACCCCATTCTCAAAGCCGCGAAAATGACACACTCAATGTCAACATCAGTTCCAGCGGCATCGCATTTACCTGTAAAGAGGAATTGAATCCCGGTGATTATCTGGTCGTCAGACTATTTTTGTTATCCAGCCTGACGGTTATTATGACGTGTTGCAAAGTGGTCTACTGTAAGCCCAGCAACCCGTATGAAAAAAATCGCTACCCGTATATGGTTGGCGCGCATTTTGTGAATATGACAGCAGAAGACAGTGACTTGTTGGAACGCTATGTTGCCGGAAGAAAAAAACAGCAGATGATTGCGAGCGGGTTGCTACTCACTCTTCTGATAACCATTCTGGCAGTGCCCGATGTATTGATTGATGTGTTTCTGGATCTTTGCGATCACGCCATTGACCTGTTCCTGGAAGCGCTATCGGTAGCCTACGATTACGCGGGTATGGGGCTGGATTATATAATTGAATCTCTATTCGAGACTGACCGGCATCAAACTCAGGTCATAGAGTTTTATACCACGATCGCTTTAGGGCTTTTTTTGCTGTATGGCTTATGGCGGTATTTACCCCGCTTTTGTGCGCGTTTAGTCAATAAACAGCGTGAATTCTGGTTTCGCAAGAAAGCAAGTCTTCTTTACTTTTGGGGCGAGCAATCCTTTTTGAATAAAGTCAAAATCGCCGGAATGGGGGTTATCGCGATCACATGTTACGGCTACTTTGCGATCTGACAAAGCTGTAACTGTAAAACTGTCCCTAGCAATAGAACTCATTTGGAAATGGGGGTGAAACTCTATCGAAAGCATCAATCCCCTTAGCTGAGACGGAAGTCGGTTATAAACCGAATTGCCGGGTAATCAGCATACTACCCCCTCATATTATCGCCAACCTGAACTTGATTATGGAAGCTGATGTTTGAACTGATCATCCGGCATTGCTTTAACCTTATTTTTTGATTGTTTGCTGAAAAGCTGTATTTCAAGCCCCGTTAATATTTTTTGTAAAACGCCTCTGCTTCAAATTTAACAAACTCCTCCGTTTTTACCTCGGACCGGCTCATAACCTGAAAAGGTTCTAACCGCGAAATCTCGGTCTGCAAATCTCTGGCAGTCTTACTGCTGCATCCCAAAATATCCTGAACTGAGTTTGCTGAAACTCCATCACATTGGAAGATATAAGCAAATTCCAGCAATTCCTGAAAATTAAAGAACTTCTGCTGATAGTCATTCGGCGATTGGGAAGCAAAGAAGACAACGATGCCTTTGGAGCGCCCCTCACGGATAATGCGCTGCAAAAACATATTCTTCTGGCTTAAATAGTTGTGCGCTTCGTCTATGACTAATATCGTTCGCAGGGTTCGCTTGCCGTCCTCAACCGGGCTATCGGGCAACAAAGACATTTCCTTATATAGCCGCTCTATAACCAAATAAGCGACCAGCTCTTTCAGTACCGGCATGGCGTGAACGTCAATTAGCATGGTTCGACTAGAAATCTTATCGATAGGTGCGATTTCATCACCGTGTTTCCAGAACAATTCAAAAACAGATAAATCACGCAAGACTTCAATCAAGCTGTCGTCCTTTTTTTCTTCCTCTTCATACATCAGATTGGCAATTTCCAGAATATCCTGAAAATCGGGATAGGGAGCATCGGAACCAGCACGCTTTGCATAACCTGCCCGGATAGCTTCGGTTAATGCGCCTTTCTGTACTACACCCAACTTGGAATTGATAGAAGCAAAACTTTCCGCCTTTTCCCGTGCTGAAATATTGATCGTCTGTTCATCATAAGCCGGTAGTACAAACGGATTGATCGGTAAACGTTGGTTGCCTTGCAATAGTCTAAATGGCTGGACTTTGGCAATATCCAGAAAACGCTGGTTATCGACTACATCACCCTTGTAATCGAAATAAATGAAATGGGTTTGATAATTCGACTGGACTCGAATATCTGCCAGAATTTTCAGCAAAAACTGGGTTTTTCCCACCCCCGGTTTACCCATAATCGCCAAATGCGAGTTGGCATGTTTGTCGGTATTATTCAGCTCCATAATCAAATCGGCTTTTTGCAATATGGTTCTGCCGATAAAAATATCCAAGCCACGCCCCCGTAATTCCTTGCGGCCCTGAAACTCCACCAGATTAACCAGACTCTTTATCAAACCCTCGGCACAGCGCCCGCTTTCAATATACAGTTGCTCCATAGCCAGACTCCCCTGATCGATATGATTTTTGATCAGCGAGCGATTGGAAAAGAACGCATCTTCGGTAATATCGCTTTTCCCATGTACATGCGCCAATAGGCTACGAATAAATAATTCATCAGGACCAAAAAAAGTTGGGCGCTTTAATTCGCCGCCACTAAAATTAGCACTTTCAGGGACATTTTTACCGTCCTGAACCAGCGAAACGGCAAAAGCAATGCGCGCCAGAACTGCTTTTTCCAAGCGAGTTTCAAAGCGCAAAGAACTTAAAATCTCATCCGCTTCACTAGAAGTATATAAACGGTCCGCCATGTTCTATTGCTCCCAAAAATAGCCTTGATTAACGGTCGTTAATTCCTGCCGGGGTTCAAACTCCAGGCTGGCGGCACCGCTCAAATAAGGTTGTAAATTACGGTAATAATCCTTGTCTATTTCGGTATCCGTAGAAAGAATAATCACCTGTTGACCGGCATTGGGGAAATAATGCTTGATGATATTGTCCCGATGGGTGCTATCGAGTCTGGACAGCGGCGTATCGATTAAAATAGGTAGCTGCAACTGGCTGGTTTGCGCCAAACCCCAGAGCAACGACAATGCGAATACCTCCTTTTCACCAGCGGAAAGACTGGATTTTTTAATTTCATGGCCGTTGCGGTCGATCATCTTGATAGCATAGCTTTTGTCATTGATCAGAATATCCTTGATTAAACCGCTTTTACTCGACAGCATCCGGTACATTTCAAAAGTCTTTTCCTGCAACAAATGCACCTTGTTTTTACGAAGTCGCACGGTGTATTGATTCAGCAAATTGGCAATCGTGTCGCACTCTTCAATAAAGTCAGCTTTTTCCTTCGAAACATGGTGTTTCTCGTAAAGCTTTTCCACATCCAGTTCAATATCTCCAATACGTTTTTCCAGCGTCAGAATTTCGTCCTCCAATAGACGTAATTGCTCGGATTTACGGCCAATCTGGGTTGAGCAGCTTTCCATTTCCGCCTGTAATTGATCGAACAATTCTTTTTCCGAATCCGAAGCAATACCCGGCTGTAACGTGGCCTCTAATTGCCGAACCTGAACAGCCAGTTCCTGTTTTTCTTCCAATAACGATTGAATCAAAAACACATCGCTATTTTCCAGCGTTTCCATTTTTTGCAAAACACGCGCCGCATCACGATCAGAAAGATTCAGCACCTTGATACTCTCTTTAACCGAATCGCCCTGCTGCAGTAAACAAAAAATCCGCTGCTCAAGTTCCGCCATTTTTTCAGCCGACAACTTTTCCCGATAAATCGGCTCCGGGTCCTCAACAACACGCACAATTTTCCGTGCCAGACTAGCAGCATTGTCGCGGATGGCTTCGTATTGCACGCTCTCGCGCTCTGAATCGATTTGTTTGCGAATATCGCCAAACAATCGCCCAGCGATTGCAAACGGTAAAACGCCTTCACACAAAATCTTAATTTCGTTTTCCACCTGTCCTAAGCGGTTAGACGCCTGAATGCGAGCTTTTTCCGCATCCCGGAAGCTGTTACGCGTTCCAGGCTCGGTATTGAAAGTGGCCTGAAATCGTTCCTTTGCTTCCTGATGTTGATTTTTAAACGCATCGAGTTCGGCTTTTACCTCATTCCGTTCTTGAATCTTGCGTCCAACTTTACATTTTTCCCGCTTCAGTTCGCTTTCTTTAAATTCCAGGTCTTCGTCGGAAATCTGTACAAAGCCTTTACGCTCTTCAGCTTTGATATACAAAACATCTTCTGAAAGTTTAGTGATATATTGAATGCCAAGCGCCGCTTCCAGTGACTTTTTCAGACGAACTTCGGAATGATCGTCGGCAGCGATTTCTTGGATTTTTTCGCCGTCGAAAAAGAAAAACTGGGTAATACCGGGCGGGATGGTGGCCCGGATAAAATCCTGCCACATCTGCTTGTTCTGCACAGAAACCCGCTTGCCGTCTTGCACTACCACCAAACGCTCTTCCAAATCCTTGGCTTTGGCGTCATTGATTGCGCCGCCGCTCCATGAGCGCTTTACAACCAATTCCGAGCCGTCATTCTGCTCTACCACCAATTCAAAAGAAACCGACGTATTGCCGCGCGCCAATTCCTTGCGATTGATGTTCTTATAAATCACTTCCGGCCTAGCGCCATACAAACAAAAACTGACGGCTTCCATAATCGAGGTTTTACCCGCGCCATTCATGCCTCCAATCAGAAAAATGCTTTTGCCATTGATGCCTACAGGAAAAATAATTTCTGTCGAAAACTGAAAAGACTTGTAGTTCTCAATAGTCAGCTTGGTAAATTTCATCTATATGCCTCGGTTAGTTCCCATATTCCGCGTAAAGAATCATTTTTCAAAATCCCTTGCTTAACCATTTTGTTCCGTTCCCAACAGACATTATTTTGCCAGACCAACTGTTTACCGGAAGCAACGTTTTCAAGATCATGCGCTAATAGTTGTCCTGCTAATTGCAGTTCCATTGCCGCTAAGATTTGCTGAACGTGTCCGCTTCCATTCATGTTTTTTAGCGCTGTAATAATGCCGACTCGTAAAACCTCATTTGGCGTTCTAGGTTGTTTTAACTTACGTTTTCTGGGTTCTTTTGCACTAAAGTTGCCATTGTTTTTATTCCTTCCAAGTAAGCTGTTTAAATTCTGCAACGCCTCATCAAGCCCATCCGCCAGTTCCTCCATTAATTCATTGGCCTCATCGCGTATCGCTAATTCAGCAACCAAGCCAACTTTTAATTTGCGTAATTCATCAGGCACAGATACTTTAACTTGCTCTAATTTATCAATAGTCTTTGCAATTTCTTGTAATTGCTTTTCTCTTTCATCGAGTTCCATAGACTTACGCTGTACGTCCAGGGCTTTAATCACTTCACTGAGCAACTCTAATAATAAATCAGGGGAATTGGTATATAAGTCGATGTCCTCCGGTGTTGTCGCCATCCCTTAGCTCCTGTCCGATTTAGAGAAATTACTTTGCAGAACTTCACGTAGGGCATCATATACGCCGGTTCGCCGCTCTTTAAATTCATACTCGCGGACTGTGTCCAACAATTTGACGACCTTATCGAAACTCACCTTATGCTGTTGGCAAAGTTCTTCCAGCAAGCGTTGGTCTTCCGTGGTTAAGTTCATCGTTTTCTTCCTCGTGTCAAGACGGCAAGGATTGAATTTCATGTTGCCAGTTAGCGACTTCCACCACAGGATGTTTTCGGCGTGCCTGTTCGACGATCTGTTCCAATTTATCGGCGACACTGTCTTCAAGCCAATCAGTACCGCACAGATCGCACACTAGGGCAGGAACATCGCGCACAACTACAACACCAAAACCAAGATCAACAGTGAAGGTAGTGCGGCCGGATTGTTTGCGCCCACCGTGGCAAACCGGGCAAAAATCGTTATGAGAATTCATGATAGCCTCCTGGTGACTAAATCGACTTCAAAATGGGTTAAATCGGGACGATAGGCGGTAATAATATGACACTGTTCGCTTGCCGCGTCATAAGCTAAAACTACATGCAATGCTTCCGGCTGATTCGATGCCAGCAACAAACTTGGAATGGGGTGATCATCCGGGTAATTTTCAATAATATCGCCATGTAAGATAGCGTTTTTTACCTGATTTCGACCGATCCCTCGCTCCAGCATACGTTCCAATGCATGTTTTTTCCATAGAACACGACCTGCATTGACCGCATCGCGAATATCAGTGAGTATTACTGACGACATAAAGTTTGAAATATAGGCACGTATTGGCCTTCAGTTGTCAAATTCACTATTTTTTCTCCAGTTAATTTTGTGATTGTAAAACTTACGCGCTCTGGAAATATCACGTTTGCCTTCGGTTTGAACTTGTAAGTATTCCTTACAAGTTGCCGCTACTTGCAGTTCGCCGTCACGATAAATTGCCTTAATGTGTAGCGTGATATTTTGCGTGGTGGATTGGAACAACTCCGCCATCATCGCTTGCGTCATCCACACCGATTCATCCTGTAAACGCACCTCGATGCGGGTTTGTCCGTCTTCGGTTTGATAAAGCAATAAATCGCCAACGAAAGGCAAAGCCGTTTGATCGGGGTTTGATTTTTTGCCGCTCATGAGTTTACCGCCTCTTCGATCAATTGTTCGACACGGGTTTTGGCTTGTTCCAGCAATCGAGCGGACTCGCGCTGTTTTACCAAACTTTCACGAACAAGATCGCCAATAATCGTTTGCTGTTCGAAAGGCAAAATCGGAACGACAAATTTATCAATGTCGTTTGGGTACAGTTCTGCCTGGGCACTACCTCTGGAATGTTTTTGAGTTTGGAATTGACCGACCACCGACTGAAATATCATCGCCATATAGGCTGCATCAATGTCTGGCGTTACGCGAAGAATGTTGACGTGATTACTTGCAAAGGCGGGGGCATTACTTAGATAAACATTGGTTCTACCGATGTAGGCACCGGTTGTGTAAATCAACAGATCATTTTGCCGGATATGGGCTACGGGCGATGCCGAAAAAGCTTGGGGCGAGGTTTTTTCCAGACCGTCATAATTGATATGCTTCGGGCCAAGATGCTGGCTATTAATTACATCATAAGCGCCGTCACGTTCATAGATCGGCTGAATGCCTCGCCGGTTGCAGGTTCGAATATCACGAATTTTACGGGTTGGGAAATTGGCAAGATGAGCAAGCAATTGGGTAAATTGGGCTTGGTAATGCTGGGCATCCAAGCGTCGGGACAGCTCAAGTTCGCTAAACTGGGCCGTATAACCTACTGGTTTTTGAAAACTCAGCTTGTCCAAGCCCAATTCGGATTCTAGGAGTTGTTGGGCAGATTGATATGATTCTCGCGAGGAAATCAATTCATCGTGAGCTTTGCGAACTTTTTCGGCAATTCTGCCCTCTTCATATTCACCGAGTCGCGGAATTGGAATACTCCGCAAGTCTTCAATATTGAGACCCATTTGAATTGCGCCTCTCTGTCTGCGAAGAAGGCAAAGTTGTCCGAAGTGTGAGTTCAGATAGGCGAGTAAGTAATAGGGATCACCCTTTTCGGAGCGAAAGATTGTGCTTTTGCAACTAAACATTGCAGGTGTTACACGTTCAGTACAAACAGCAACATTTCCAAGAGTCCCCACTACCGAAATCATCAAATCGTCATTCTTGACCGCATAATGCTGGAGGCGAATAAAATCAGCTTGCGGGATAAATCGACTGTCGTCCTCCAAAATAAAAAACGGCTTAACGTCTTGACCTCGAATGTAACGATAGGGTGATTGAAAGTCGTAATTACTGACACGGAATGAAGAGCCAAAAGGCCCCGGTACAAATGTTCCTAAATTTCCAAGATTTTCAGCTTTGCAGGAGCGAGTTTTTCGTTCAGCCTCAAGATATTTTGGCTGAGAAAATTCGGCATCAATTCTGCGTGTAGCGAGTATTTCAGTCGTTGTGGCTTCGCTCCAAACCGCCATTACTCAACCCTCCAGAATTCCAATCCCTGCGCTTGAGCAAACCTGACAAACGCCTCGGCAACACAAAGCTGTTCATCAGGAATTCCAACGGCATCGGCCAAATCGTCAGCAGTCAAATCGTAATTGACCAAATCCTGATCGATTTTCGGTTGCCCGTCGTGGTCTTCAACCAGATTGCCGTTATCATCGATCACATAATCATAATCACCGGAATTATCCTTGCCGCCGCGTTCGCTGACTGCCATAAAAATAGGGTAATCCAAACGCTTGGCAACTTCGGCGGCTATCCAGCGTTCTTTCAGAGTGCCGATTAAATCGGCATCGGCTAACACCAGCTCCAGTTTGCCGCGCAAGGTCAGCAGCTTTAACTCCCGCTCGGCTTGCGGAATCAATTTTTCCAGACGTTTTTGCTCAGCTTTGAGAAATTTTTCCGCCGCTTTTTGGCGGTCTTTGCTGGTCTTAAGCTTGGCGGTATATTCACCCTTAATGTCTTTAAGCGCTTTGTTATGTTCGGCCTTTTTCGGTTTGTTGTAGGTCGTCAATTCCAATGCTTTACCTGTCCATGAGGCTTGAATGGCTTCCAGTTCGGCTTGTTGCTGTTGCTGCACGATTGCCAGTTCAGTTTGCTGTTGCTGTAACAAGGCTTCGCTATCGCTCGCTAAATCGAGCAGTTTTTGCTTGGTGCGGATCAATTCAGCTTTCAAGGTATCCAGCTTTTCTTCAGCTTGCGCAAGACGGTCTTCATCGCTAAACACGGGTCGATTATCGGCTTTGTCTTGGCTTTCATCGTTTCCGTTAGTTTCGGCAATGTCTTCCGCTTCCGGTTCGGCAAAGGTTTCGGCCAGTAAATCCGCTATCGCTTCGGGAACAAGGTCTTCCGATATTTCGGCGGCATGGTTGCCAAGTAATTCTCGAACGTCTGCCACATAATCCGGGCAGGCGACGGCGACTTCATCATGAACTTTGGCAATGTTCGCCAATTGTTGCAGTGTGTATTTTTGTACAAACAATACCGAGGTTTTTGTGCCGGTATGCGGTTTAAAGGTGTTGGGGTGTAAGCCTACCACGGCCAGTAAACGGGCTTTTTTTAAAATCCATTCACGGATAAACGCCAGCGAGGAATTATTGAACTTGCCCTGCGGCAATACAATCGCGGCCCGACCGCCGGGTTTCAGCATTTTCAGGATGCGTTCGATAAACAACACATCGCGCTCTTCCTTAGGTTGCTTATCGTCTCCTGCCCGTTTTAATGCCGGTTTCGCCAATTCGTAATGCGCCAGCATCTTGCGGTCTTTCATTTCCCCGGCAAACGGCGGATTAGCCAGAATCACATCGAATTTCAGCTCATCGAAATATTCCCAGGCTTTGTCATCGTCCTTGAGAGTTTCATTTTCCGGAATCGGCGTGGCGGTCAGTTTCGCTTGCCGAAGTCCGTGCATCAGTGCTTGGCCGGAACCGGTTTCGTACCAGGTTTTCGGATCGAGACTGCTGACATC
This sequence comes from Methylomicrobium sp., assembly GCA_018333785.1. Classification (GTDB taxonomy): domain Bacteria; phylum Pseudomonadota; class Gammaproteobacteria; order Methylococcales; family Methylomonadaceae; genus Methylicorpusculum. The sequence goes on from JAGXSU010000040.1 coordinate 13,044, forward strand.
CGGGCCGAAAATGTTGGTGTGACCGTCTCCGGCGATCAGCATCAAGGCGCGGGAAGTTTTGGCGGCGCGTTGTTCAAAATCGATGCCCCACAGGTATTTACCTGCGTATTTGTGTTTGCGCAGTTCGCGTTTTTCATTGTCATCGGCGGGATAACACCAGTCCATCGCATGCAGTAAGAATCCACCGGAACCGCAGGATGGGTCCATGACATATTCCGTACGGGTGGGGTTGAGCATTCTTACGCACATTTCCACGACATGACGCGGCGTAAAAAACTGACCTTTTTTCTTTTTGGCTTCGGTAGGCAGCAGGTATTCAAAAGCATCATCCATAATGCGCAGGTTTGAGCCCATTAGGCGTACGCCTTCAATCGGACCGACGCAAACTTGCAGGTGACGTTTGGCGAGTTCTATGTCTTCACCGACTTTAAAAATGCCGGGCCATTCTACGCAAGCGTTTTTAAATAAGGCGTTGATACGATCGTAAGTTACATCAGGATCAAGGGCCTTGCCGAATTCAACGCGCTTATCCTTGCGGTTTTCCAGCGCTTCTTTTTCGTCCCAAATTTTGGCGAAAATCAGTTTAAAGATTTCATTGAACTCGTCCTTGCCGCTATCTGCGAGCACCAACTCTTCCAAATCTTGTACTATTTTTTTGAAGTTAAATGCCTTTTTAAGTTGCAACAGGGTTTTCTTAGTTTCCAGTACATCTTTTGGTTCCTGTCCCCGTTTGGGTATATCGAACAGAGTATCGTCAAATTGCGCAGGATAAGGCCGGTAAAGAATAATGCTGTCGCTACCGTTGGACCACACCGCAACCGGCGCGCCTTTGGCATTCATATAGCTTTTAAGTTGCTCGATGCCGTCTTTACGTTTGGGCTTTTTGCATTCGATGATGATTTTTGGAGTGCTCTTGCTGGAATCACTATAAACGATAATGTCCGCCGACTTGGTGCCGACTTCGGTACCAAATTGCACGCTTTTTTCCAGGTCTATTTCATCGGCTTTATAACTGTATTGATTGATCAGCTTATATACCCAAAGCTGACGCACGATTTCTTCAGGGCTGCACTTGCCGTCTTCGACAAAAACCTGGACTTCCTCATTGCCAGTCGAAAATGGGATAAAGCTTTTTAGGTAATACTTGGTTTTTCCTGCTTCTCGACCGGTAGCGGCTGCTTTGGGGTAAATGGTGAGAATGTCATGAATCGGCTTGCCGAGGTTTTCGAATTCAGTGAGTTCGTATTGAGTCGCCGGGTCTTTAAAAATACGACCAAGGATTTCTTTAGTATCCATTAGTGGTTAATTCCTTTGTATTTATCTTTGTTAATTTTGGCTATCGAAAAAGTCTTTTGCTCGGGTAAGGTGAGCTAACTTAAAGAGAAACTGCATTTTTAAAAAATATTGGATTCAAGTTATATGTGCAAGAATCCATGACTCACCCAATGCGAGAAAGCATTAAAACCATTAGTTTCACAAGTTGCTCTCTAGACTTGTAGGAAACGAATACATGTCGAATTGAATTCGCAAGAAGAAGTGACGCCTGCCTCTTTATATTAATTACCTCCATGTTTGCGGATTATTTGACTAATGGGTTTCGATTTCCGCTTCAGTGGACGAACCGTAAGCAGACAGCGGATTGCCTTTCAGCACGTTTGTTGAGGATTCAACCACTCTTGTATGAGTATCAAGCTTAAAAGTGAAGAGATGCGCCTCACTGTTCGTTCGGCGCACCCAACGTGCTGGTTTATAAAACTTTATAACGGACTAATCAAACCGATTCGCCGTTTTGAACCGCGCAGAGGCTCCCAACAGACCCAGCACGAAGAAAGACGTGCCGACAAGCGTAAAACGCAGATTGATCTCTTCGATGATCATGTCGTCAGTCGCATAAAGCATGATAATCACGGCAATTGATCCCCAAGCAAGAAAACGTAAGAACGCTTCCATAATCAGTTTCCCCAGCTCTTCCTTTTCGTCCGCTGGCGTATCCATTCGATAAGCGACAAAACCGGACATCAGTGCCGGTAAAATGCCCCATCGCATATGTTGTATGAAGCTTTCCAGAAAATTGAAAGAGTCTTTGCGGTAATGAGTAAGCTCTAGCACCAGCACTGAGGACGTGGTGCTGACAATAAATCCGACTATCATCATTGCCAAATAAAACCCATAGTTCCGATCCGAATCGTTTTGTTGGTATTTCAAAGCAAATGTCCGTGAAAAAAACACCAGCGATATCGGTAACACATAAATCGGAATAACGTAGGCAATCCAGCGTAAGGTATTTCCATCAAAGTGAGGCAAAGGATCATCGGGAAACAGAAACGCATTGTGCAACGAAACAGAAATCTCCCGGCCTAACATCACCCCTATTGTGGTAGCGGCCGTAAACAGCAGCACATACTTATAGGTATGTTTCAGACGGGCCTCATGAACCCTGCCGCCAAGCTGCTTTACGGATGCCCATATTTCATTCTCACTGGCGCTGCCGAACACAACCAGAGAAGCCAGTAAACGGCAGAGCAGGCCGGTAAGATTATCCAGTTCCTTGATCAGGTTCAAGGTTTTGGTGTAGTGCGGTTCCGCTTCTTTCCAGACGATTACTTTTTCCGACATTGCATTGAAGGAAATACAGATTTCTCCCCATTTCAACGAGGGTTCATTAAAAAAGCGGCGGTAGGATGATTGGTTGGCGTAGTTTTGTATCTGGTCAAAAAGAAGGCAGTTATGTGCCCATTTGTATTCGACCGTGGCACTGGATTTATCAAAATCGCCCGGATCGATACTCTGTACCAGCAAGCGATTCGCTATTTGCGCTTTTAATTTGTCGTCGATTGCCGACAATCTGGATGAAATTAAAGCATTGTAGACCTCTACCGCCTTGGTAGGAATTGCAAAAGCGTCATGGATACTGTCTCTTAAAATCAACAAAGGGTTAAATTTGTTTTCCCAGGCGATTAAAAAAAGAAACAGACCGGCGGCTATCAAAGGCATGATCGTGCTGCCATCCAGTCCATTCAAAAAATTCAGCAATTCTCCGGAACGAAGGCTTTCCACCGAATGTGTAACCAGGGTTTCAAGGGGCAGCCAACGCCAGGTAAGCAACAAAAAAAGCGCTGTCATAAACAGGCAGTAAGAGGCCATCCCGGCCCAGTAAGTACTCCTGCGAATAAAGTATTGTGGAAGTGTTGGTTCTGCGCCTAACTGAATCCGGCGTTTCTGAAATGACCGATAGGCGAGAAAAAATACCGCCCCGGCTCCAAGAAACTGTAAAACAAAGTTAATCAAGAATTCGATAGTCATTGTGCGGCTGCTCCTACATCCTTTTCACAAAATTTCGAGTTGAGGTAAAAATCAAGACCCGAGTGATTATATACTGGCTTATCAAATAATTCCGGTCGTTTTTTAAAGTACTGGCACATAATGCTGGGTCACCGGAGTCATGCTATTTATGAGCAATATTTTTTGCTTAAGCGCACTATAAAAGGGTGTATTTTCTATCAAGTTAGATAGAATAAATTAACCTAATGGACGCCTCTTTTGTTTTTTTGCCCGAAACTATACCATCTTAGCTTTATTAAAGGCGTTGCATTTATTATCATTACTTCCACAACTACTAATACTCAAAAATAAATTTATGAATCCATCAGATGATTTAGGCGTTATTTCAGTTCTTCTCGAGCGATTTGAAAAGCAAAGACTACCCCGAGCGTTGTCAATTAAAGAAAAAGTAGATAATGGCGAATGTCTTGAAGACTATGATATTGACTATTTGAAGGAAATATTTGCAGATGCCCAAGAAATTTTGCCGACGGCTCACCGGCACCCCGAATACGAAGAGCTGATAGGGAAAATAACCAGCCTTTATCATGAAATTACCGAAAAAGGCTTAAAAAACCAGGAACTTAAAAGTGGGCGCTAGTCAGATTATTTTGTTGATCAATGAATCGGCGAGCCTTGATTTAAACACAACGATTTTGCGAATATTTCCCTCACCGCTTCAGATAAATCGCCAAGGATCAAAGCCATTTTGACCAGACTTGAAATAGGCAAGTCCAACAACCCCTCACCCATTGGAAAGTCTTCCGTTTGAAGGGCCGTTCAGACTATGAATGCTCCCTCAATATCCGGAGGACTCATCCATGCTCGAAACGAAAAATGCCCGTTGATTTAGGATAGTCATCGTTTTTCAGTCTGGTTTTGGAGTCAAAGACCCTGAGTTACACGCTTTATTAAAATAAAGTTATTTAAAAGTCAGTAACTTATTATCAACAGGCTTAAACATGCACTTTAAAAATGACAACCAACCCATAGGGGTGATTATCGAAGTCCATGGGCCCGTGGTAGTTATCGATTGCAACCGCTTACCGCCGCTGAGGCAAGCGTTATACACACGCTTCGACCATACGCTTTATCTTTTTGAAGTTCATCAGCATCTGGACGAGAAACGGGTGCGTGCGATTACGCTTCATGGCACGGCCGGACTACGCCGCGGCATGACCGTCTTTGATACCGGCTCACCCTTGCATGTGCCTGTTTCCGAGTCATGCTTGGGCCGCTTATTAAATGTGTTTGGTGAACCGTTGGATGGGGGACCTGACCTGCCGCAACAAAATTTCAGAAATATTCACGCAAAACCTTTACCCCTTTCCGAATCAATCGGTATCTCCGGTATTCTGGAAACCGGAATCAAAGTCATTGATTTACTCTGCCCTTTTGTCAAAGGCGGTAAAACCGGTTTGTTCGGCGGAGCCGGGGTGGGCAAGACCGTACTCGTGATGGAATTTATTCATGCGATATCGTCGATACATAAAGGTGTTTCGGTCTTTGCCGGAATAGGCGAGCGTATCCGAGAAGCTCATGAATTATGGCAAGAGTTGCAGCGTGCCGGAGTTATGGACGATACGCTGATGGTTTTCGGACAAATGGATGAATCACCCGGCGTTCGATTCAGGGTGGGTCTTTCGGCCTTGACATATGCCGAGTATCTGCGTGATACCTTACATAAAGAAGTACTTTTTGTGATCGATAATGTCTTTCGCTTCGTACAAGCCGGAAGTGAAATCTCCAGTTTATTAGGACGAATGCCGGCAACGGTAGGGTATCAGCCTACATTGACTACCGAAGTAGCTGAGTTGCAGGACCGTATCCTTTCCAGTCGGCAAGGTGCAATCACCTCGGTACAAGCGGTTTATGTGCCGGCAGACGATATGACCGATCCTGCCGTAAGTGCCATACTCAGTCATCTGGATACCACTGTGGTGCTATCAAGAGACCAGGCGAGCAAAGGCATATACCCTGCCGTCGATCCCTTACGATCGGGCAGTAAATTAATGGACAGATCCACACTGGGTGAGCGCCATTATGCAGTGGCAGAAGGTGTACGAGAACACTTGGCCAAATACAGGGAAATGGAAGATATCATTGCTATGCTGGGTATTGAGGAGTTGTCCGAAAATGATCGAAAAATCATCCTGCGTGCCCGTAAATTACAACGCTATCTGACTCAACCTTTCTCGGTGCTGGCTGATCACACCAAACAGGCGGGTATGTCGGTACCCTTGAGCAAAACACTGGACGATTGCGATGCCTTTCTTTCCGGCAAATACGATGACCTTTCCGAAGAGCAATGTTATATGCGCGGCGGCATGGAGGTGCCTCATGGCTGATTTCGTTCTTCATCTTTATGATGCAGCGCATGAGCAAAGGATAGCCGGCGTCACTTCCTTCATAGGTGAAGATGCCTCCGGTAGTTTCGGTATTCTGCCCAATCATGACCGCTTTATGACTGTCCTGGTATTTGGTTTGGCACGTTTCCGCCAGACGCAAAGTGATTGGCAATACCTGGGTTTACCCGGGGGCGTGCTTTATTTTCACAATAATGAATTAACGGTGAGCACCCGACATTTTATAATTGACAGCGATCTTGAAAAGATCAGTGCCTTACTGGAAGAACAGTTGCTTAAGGAAGAAGAGAATCTCCAGGCGACACGGCAATCAATAAAAAACCTCGAGCAAGCCATGATCAAGCGGATGATGGCACTCAACCGAAAATCGATGGAGTTGCTATGAACAGCCGACTTCATTTGAAAAAAAAGATTGAGAGTCAGATAAAACGAATAAAACAAGCGGATAAAGACCGGCCCAATTTATTGTCGCAGACTATTTACATCGGCACGCTGGGTTTAGTCATGGTGCTGCCCATTGTGGCCGGAACCTATTTAGGGCATTGGCTGGATAGCGGCGTACCCGGTTATTCAATGCGCTGGACACTGAGCCTTTTGTTTCTGGGTGTCCTGATAGGAATTGCCAATGTCTATTTTTTAATTAAAGAATTATAGGCTTACCCATGGAAAACGAGTTTTATGTTGCCTTAGGTCCGCTGATGATAAGTGGTTCTGTCATAACTACATGGGGTATCATGCTGGTCATTGCCTGTCTGGCCTGGATTTCAACGCGGCATCTGGAAAGGCTGCCGGATTCAGTGCAAACCACTGTTGAAACTATCGTGTCGGCTATTGATGAAGCCATTCTTGCCGTTGCACCACAACACGGGCGGCAGATTTTGCCTTTTATTGCAACCCTCTGGTTGTTTTTACTGATTGCCAATTTGGTTGGCTTGATCCCCGGGTTGCATTCCCCCACTCGTGATCTGTCAGTGACTTGCGCCTTGGCTGTGCTGGTGTTTTTTTCAGCACACTGGTTTGGCATCAAAAATCTGGGTTTGAAGAAATACCTGCGTCATTATTTATCACCCAGCCCGATTTTATTACCGTTTCATTTGATCAGTGAATTGTCCCGAACGCTGGCACTGGCCATTCGCCTCTTCGGCAATATCATGAGCCTGGAAATGGCTGCCATGTTAATTTTGTTGGTGGCCGGTTTCCTGGCCCCTATTCCGATTTTAATGCTGCACATCATCGAAGCCTTGGTGCAAGCCTATATTTTCGGCATGCTGGCTTTGATCTATCTGGCCGGTGCCATGCAGTCCCAACAACCTAACTCATAGGAAACGAGCGTGTCAGAAATTTCTCTTATCGTATTTGGATCAAGTGTCGCGGCAATCATCGGTATTGCATTGGGTGTCATGTTGCCGGCGCTGGCCATGGGAAAGGCGATCAGCAGTGCATTGGAAGCTATTTCCCGACAACCGGAAGCGGAACGCTCGATTATGCGGACCTTGTTTATAGGATTGGCGATGATTGAATCGTTGGCAATCTATTGTCTAGTGATCATTTTGATTGTGTTATTCAAAAATCCGCTGCTTGAGTACATTATCAATAAGTGAAAAGCCGAAAATTCCAACGTCACGGAACTGCACGTTAATGCTTTTTAACGATTCACCCGTCATAAATGCTTATGGATTTTAACGTCTCGACCTTTTTTCTTGAAATAATCAACTTCCTGATATTGCTGTGGGTGCTGCAAAGGCTGTTTTATAAACCTTTATTGGAGGTTATCGCCAAGCGCAAGCGCTTTATCGACCAGACCGTCACCGAAGCCGATACGACCCGGCAACAGGCCGAAGCGCTCCGCGACCAGTATCAAAATCGGCAACAGCAGTGGGAACAGGAAAAGCAGGTTGCCCTGGTCAGTTTTAACCAACAAATTGAAGCGGAAAGAACCCTGCAATTGAATAAACTGGTTGCTGATCTTGAGGATGAAAAGCAAAAATTACAGGTATCGGTATCCCGTCAGCAAGAAGAATTCAAAATGCTGGCCGAAAAACAGGCTTTAAAAAACGGCGCCCGATTCGCCGCATTATTGCTGCAACAAACGGCTTCTGATGAATTGGAAGCAAAATTGACAAGCCTGTTAATCGATAAACTATCAAGCTTACCGGATGAATGCAGTTCTTCGCTCAACCTGCTGAAAACTAAAAAATCCATACCCATAAAAATAAGCAGTGCATACCCCCTGCCTAATGAGCTTCGCGAACAACTCGAACTAAAACTTAACGCATTGATCGATGGCAGTATCAACTTTCAATACTTTCAGGCTGAGGAATTAATTGCAGGCGTGCGTATCGATATCGGCTCATGGGAGTTAAATGCGAATCTTCAACACGAATTAAGCGCATTTGCCGAGCTTGCTGATGAAATCGTTTAAGTCAAACAGCGGTATCCGCCCATGCCTGTAACCCGTGTTCTTGATCAACAATCTGAATGGTTAGACAGTTATCAGCCGGGGCTGCGGGTCAGAGAAAAAGGCAGTGTCGTCTCCATCGGCGACGGCATCAGCTGGATCAAAGGCTTGCCTTCCGCAGCGATTGAAGATGTTTTGATTTTTGCCGATGGCAGCCGGGGTATGGTTTTTGACCTTAACCATGACAGAATCGGTGCAATCTTACTCTATGAAACAGACTCGCTAACGGCCGGGACGTCTGTTCGCCTGGCCAAACATTCGCTCAGTATCCCCGTCGGCAACGAATTTATCGGCCGGATTGTTGATCCTATGGGTATGCCGCTGGATGGCTTGGCTGCCCCCGTCTCATTCATGCGAGAAAATCTTGAAAAGGCCTCGCCAGCCATTACGGCACGGGATTTCGTTGAAAAGCCCTTGTACACCGGCATCAAAATTATTGACACCTTGATACCCATAGGAAAAGGTCAGCGCCAGTTGATCATTGGCGATGAAGGCTTAGGCAGAAGCTCGATTGCCATTGACGCGGTGATCAATCAAAAAAATCAGAATGTTATCTGCATTTACGTGTTGATCGGTCAAAAACGTTCAGCCGTGGTCAACACCATAGAGATTTTAAGAAAACAAGGCGCGCTTGATTACACGGTCTGCGTTGTTGCAGAAGCAACAGCATTGCCAGGTCTGCAATATATCGCGCCGTTTGCCGGTTGCGCGTTGGCCGATTATTGGATGTCTCAAGGCAGAGATACGCTGATTATTTACGATGATTTATCCACCCACGCCAAAACCTACCGGGAACTGTCGTTATTATTGCGTCGTCCGCCGGGCAGAGAGGCTTATCCGGGGGATATTTTCTTTGTCCATTCCAGATTACTGGAAAGATCGACGCGCTTAAATGGAAAAAACGGCGGCGGCAGCATGACCGCGTTGCCTATTGTCGAAACTCAGCAAGGTGAAATTTCGGCTTATATTCCCACCAATCTGATTTCAATTACCGACGGTCAGATCTATCTGGACAGCAACCTCTTCGTTTCAGGATTTCGTCCGGCGATTGATATTACCAAATCGGTTTCGCGGATTGGCGGCAAAGCTCAACATCACGCAATACGTGATCAAGCCGGTAAAATGAAACTGGATTACCTGCAGTTTCTGGAACTGGAAACCTTTACCCGCTTCGGGCAACGTCTTGAAGCTTCGATGGAGGAGCGCATCAAACGCGGCAGAATTTTGCGGGAAATACTCAAGCAAGATCGGCTGTCACCGCTGAGCAATCTCTTTCAGCTTGCCTGGCTAAAAAGCTTCAATGGCGGTTATTTCGATGCAGTTGACCTGTCTGAAATTGGGCCAATGCTCAGCAAAATTGAACAGCGCTTGCACACATCGGGCCTGATACTTGACAGCAGCGAAGAGCAATGGCGAGGGGCTCTTGATGAATGGTTTAAGCCATCAGCGGAGGCCAAAGACACATGAGCCAAAGCCGCGAACTGCAACTGCATATTGGGCAAATGAACGAAATACGCAGTATTTTAAATTCGATGAAAAATCTCGCGTTGATCGAAATCCATAAATTAGCCCGCTTCCAGGTCATTCAAGGCTGTGCGGTTGCAAATATTGAACAGGCGGCGCTTGATTTTCTGGATCATTATCCGGGGCTTAAAGCGGATGAAACGGATATGACGCACATTTACGTTTTGATAGGCACAGAGCGGGGGTTTTGCGGCGATTTTAATGAACAATTGATCCGGGCGATTCCAGTGCAGGCAAACCGGGGTATCATCGCTATTGGCTCCCGCTTGCTCAGTAAATTTTCTGAGCATGAGCTGAATCTGCTTGCCTCTATTGAAGGCGCAACGGTAGTCGAAGAAGTACCGACTGCTCTCAATCGTTTGATTGCAGCGATTAATTCACTGCAAAAAAATTACAGTACTCTGGCTTTGACAGTCATTTACCATGAAAACGAATTCAGAAGCATCAGACAACGGCAACTTATCCCCCCTTTTTATCCTCAGCTTAAACGCAAACCCCTGACCAATAATCGTCCGTTACTGACGCTTGATCCTGACGCATTTTTCCTGGGTTTGATAGACCACTACTTATTCGCCGTGTTACACGAAATTTTTTATATTTCTCTCGTAGCAGAAAATCATCTGCGCCTTCAGCACCTGGAAGGAGCCGTCAAGCACGTAGATACAGAAACGTTCAAATTGCATCGTAAATCACAAATTTACCGGCAAGAAGAAATCACTGAAGAGATTGAGGTCATCCTGCTCAATACAGAAAGTGGTTTGCATGAGGGTTCCTAACCGAGCATGAAAGTCCTGCATTCGCCCCGTCAAATGAGAGTGCTAGGTGTTGAGGAGATAGCGGTCACTCGCCCGACAGGACGCCGTGAATACGTCCATGTAGGCTTGACGGCGGCTCCCTGCCGCCGACACCTGTCGATCGAGCAACCGCTCCCTCTTCGGTTCGTGTACTTTCACGGTAATCATAAAGATCAGTCAGCCCATCAAAATCAGGTTTTGGGTAAAGCCGGGCCTTTGCCATTGTTAAAATAAACCTTACATCTAAGACCCGCAGGAATCTTATGATCCGAATTGGGTAGATTCAATCGGATACCGAAGGTACCGCTGGATGCGTGAATGACCGGGTCGACTACAATCACGCGGGCATGAAAAACAGCATCTGCCGACTGTTCCGCTGTCACTTCAGCGTCCATTCCCACCTGAATGCTGCCCAGCATATGGATGGGCGCAATCACCTCGACATTAAGCGGATCGATTTGCGCGATTTTTACCACGGGTTGATCTTCCACATATTCACCGGGAGATTTCATCCGTTCGACCACCACGCCGTCGACGGTGCTCTTTAAATGGCGTTGATCAAGAATTTCCTGAGCATGATCCAATTCCAGCTGGGCGACATGATAGAGTTCCAGGGCTTTTTTATGCTCATAATCGGCTATCACGCTCATCGTTTTGGCATCGTCAAACTCATGGAGAGAAGCGAGCTTTTTGTTAAATAACGATTCCAATTGTTCAGACGTACGTTTTTTTAACTCCAGATCGGCTTTACGCGCATGAATATCACTCTCCATTTTGGCTCGTGCTTTCATGAGTCGAACATTGGACTCTTCCACACCCGATTTCAATTTAGCGACAATCTGCCCTTTTTTGACCGTATCACCTCGCTCTACGGTTACCGTCTCGAGAATGCCTTGTACCGGACTGCTGATTTCAACCACATCATGCGGTTCGATCAGACAATCCAGAGCGTTTTGCTCATCAGCCTGAATAGACGCGCTGGTTACAATCAAAAATGAAAAAATCAATAAATTTCGATGCATTTTGCTCACTGTGAAATCCCTATTCCGCCTTACCTGAAAAAGCCAATAGATTCTGTAGATTCAAGTCCATTTGCAATAATGCGGCACGGATCGCCGCATGATGACGCTCTGCCCGGGTTTGTGTTCTTGTGAATAAGGCATGAGCCAACCATCGATAACCTGAACTGTTGCGTTTGCCCATTTTCCTCAAGGCCTTAACTAGCCAGGAGGAACCGTATTTTTTCACAATTTCATCCTCAAGAGACAACACCATTTCATAACTGCCTTGATCACCCTGACGGCCGCAACGGCCGAATAATTGCCGGTCAATTCGCCGGGCTTCATGACATTCCGAAACGATAACGTGCAAACCACCCAATTCATTGATTCCCGGTGCCAGCTTGATATCGGTCCCTCGCCCCGCCATATTGGTGGCGACCGTAATGCCTCCCCGGGTTCCTGCGTTCTGAACAATACTGGCTTCATCAGCATCTTGTCTGGCATTCAAAACATGATGCGGTAAACCTCGCGCATACAATAACTGACCTAAATATTCCGACGCTTCCACCGAACGGGTCCCTACCAATACAGGCCTGCCCTGTTGATGAATTTCACAGATGCGTTGCACGATCCCTTCCCATTTTTTTTGAGCCGTCACATAGTATTTTGTCGGCAATTGCTTTTTTTGAATCGCTTTGTTGGGCGGTATTCTGATGACCGGAATCCGATAAACCGAGAAAAGTTCTTGCCTCACCTCCTGGGCTGTACCGGTCATACCCGCCAAATGCAGGTAACGCTGAAAAAAAGTCTGATAGCTTATTCGGGCAATGGTTTCCTTTTGATCGCTCATCGCGCACCCCTCCTTGGTTTCTATCATTTGATGCAGCCCTTTTTCCCAGGAGCGATCCGCCATGACCCGCCCGGTAAATTCATCGATAATCAGCACCTTGCCGTCTTTCACCAGATAATGAATGTCTTTCAAAAACAAATGCAGCGCGGATAAACCCTGCAGTACCAATTCGCGGCTTCGTCTGCCCGAGGACCAAATGCCCGACAACGGCTCAACCATCTTCTCGACGCGCAGAATGCCCGATTCAGTCAATTCCAGAGCGTGATTACGGTGATTGATCAAAAAGTCCTTACCGGCTTTAAGTTGTTCGGCTATCTGCAAAGCTTGCTGATACACCAAAAGCTGTTGAAGCGATTGCTTTTCTCTGGAGAGTATCAGCGGTGTTCGCGACTCGTCGACCAGCACGCTATCGGCTTCATCCACTATGGCAAAACACAATCCTCGCAGTAATAAACGAGCTGATTTAACGTGCTGCTCTGCATATAAATTATTCAATTGCAGGTGCAGACGGCTACTATTTCGACCCAAAACCAGGCGGTCTTTTAAATAATCAAAGGTCAACTGCTTGTTACTGCAATAGGTAATATCACAGGCATAAGCCGCCCGACGGGCTGCAAAATCCATATTTTCGGTAATGGTTCCCACGCTCAAGCCAAGCGCCTGATAAACAGGCCCCATCAACTCGGCATCACGTTTCACCAGATAATCATTGACGGTAACGACATGCACCGGAACACCGGCCATAGCGGCTGTGCAGGCAGGCAGCGTCGCTGTTAAGGTTTTGCCTTCACCGGTGTCCATTTCAGCGATCATGCCTTTCACCATGACCCAGCCGCCTATCAGCTGAACATCAAAATGGCGCATCGACAAATGACGCCCTGCAATTTCCCGAATCATGGCAAAAGCGTCGATCATTGTGTCATCCTCGAAACCTTTCAGATGCAAGGCCGACTTAATCTGTTTGATGCGGCTTTGAAGCTCACTGTCGTTGAGCTTTTCGAATTGTTCACCCTGTTTTTTTATTTTTACGGCAATTGATGATAAGGATTTTTGATTATGTTTAAACGTTTGATTGGCAAAATTACCCGCCCGTAACAAGGCATTGTCAAGAAAATTGACCTGCCGACTGGTTTTTTCAGGGTACAAGCCCTGCAAAATACCGGGCTTAAATACGGATCGGCTTGCCATAAAAGATTTGCCCTTGTTCTTTGAAAACAGTTTTACTAAACACTAAACGTTCTTAAAAATAACTGGCGGCCTAAGCGGTACCATTGCAAGGCCAACGGTTCCAGACCGTGATCAAAGCGGATATAAACCCGTTCACCGATGTTTTTAACCTCAGTACCGGGCGGAAAAGCCAGTTCGATATGAAAAACAGGCTCGAAGGCCTTTTCGCCTTTTTCATCCGTCGGCTTGACAGGGATGGTCCCACCCCCGGTTAAACCCAGTGCAGCGCTGGGCAGAACATCCGAGGCTGCAGGGATCTCACGCAGTATCGCGGCCGAGGACAGTTGCCTGATGTTCCCCGCCAAACGCATTTCGACCTTACCGGTGTGCGCTCTGACCAAACCGATATTGTCTTGCGTGACCACCGCACGAACAGTGGTAATCGGATAATTGACAACATAGCCCACCAAATCGCCTTTATGCAAAAAACGGTCTTTCAAATCTTCGGCATTGGGGACGATAAAAACACCGTGACTCTCGCTTTTTACCGTCAAACGATCGATGCGTTCGGTCAAATCCGCCATTTCAGCATCGATCGATTTAATCTGCTCTTCAATGATCTGTGCTTTAACCCTGTCTTCGACCCGGAACTCATTCAGTTTTGATTGCAATTCTTCCCTCTGGTAATGAAGAATATTTTTCTTCAGTTTCAACAGAGGGTCATCCATCTCTACAAGTACGTCACCCGCTTGAACAACGGTATTGGACCGCACTTTCAGTTGAACCACAAAACCTTCAGCCCCGGCGCGCACTTTCGCCTGTTCCGGCAACCAGACAATTCCTTGCGCATAGGTATTTAAAGGCATAGGAAATAACAGCAGAAAGCCCGAGACCGTGATCACCAAAGCCGCACTGCTGGCGATGACTCTGACCCTGTTTTGCTGAATCATCGGATTATTGAAAATAAACCGTAGGCTTTTTCCCAATGGCACCAAAATCATGGTTCCAACTGCCCATAGTGCGAGGATAATGCCTATCAGAAAAAATTGGCTGGCGACAAAAAAGGTGATCGAAAACGTAATCAGCATCCTGTAACAAAAGGACACCGAGCCGTAAATCAGAAACCAAAAGCGCTCGCCTTTAGCGCTCACCGGAGAGGTCAGAGTCTTTAATCCGAAGACATAATGCTGAAACAGATAGCCGATATAATTGCTGGCGCGGCTGCCTAAATTGGGAATTTCAATCAGATCGGCAAAAATATAATAGCCATCGAAGCGCAAGAGCGGATTACCATTAAAAAACAGGGTCGAAACACCGCCTATCAACATCACGTTATAGGCAATGGCCCGGACCATGCCTGGCTCGACATTAAGCCAAACAAATAACGCTAAAGCAGCCAAAAATAATTCGACCGCCATACCTGCCGCGCCGACAACGGCGCGTTTCTTTTTATCCCGAAAACCCCACGAACTGGAGGCATCAACATAAGGAATGGGCATAAAAACCAGCAGCATAACGCCCATTTCATGAACTTCACCTCCCCATACCTTGGCAGCAAAGGCGTGACCCAATTCGTGCAGCAGCTTTACCACTGGATAAACAAAAAACAACAACACCAGATTGCCGGGCTCCCATACCCGATCGGACACATTCATGGACAGATCAACCCAATGTGCACCCGCCAAAATTAAAGCAGTAATGACGGTACTCAGCCACAACAAGGCACCGAACCAGCCGAACAAGGGTCTAAACAAAAAAAGCCAGCGATCGAGAAATTTATCCGGATCCCACAACGGAAACCTGATGGACAAAGGACTTTTGAGCTTTTGCAGCCATTTGCCGCGTTGTTTTTTCTCATAGCGTTGAAACAGATCCAGCGTGTCGGGCGGAACATCACATAACAACAAATCGCTGCTGTGTAATTGCCCCAACAGCTTGACCATTTCATCCTGGGTCGGCGCATCATCGCCCAACTGTTCAAGCGCTATTTCCCATATCTCCTGAAAATGTCGCCGCCCGTTCATCAACGAAATGATGTAATGCGCCTGCGGGGAAAAACGATGATTAAGACTGCTGGAAAAATCCTGCAAAACATACCAGAGCTGCCCCCGGTAGTGATGTCGATGAATTTGAACATGCCCTTTTAACCGGGGCTGTAAACCGGCAATTCGGTACCAGGAAGAACTAAACATCGATTCAGACATCGTGCTTCTCCGTTATAAGCCTTCCGGCCACCAGGTCCATAATGACAAGCGCAACCAATCCAGCAGATTTTTTGTCCATATCCAAATTAATTTACGTTCAGCGATATGAATCTTACCTACGCCCTCCATGCCCGGCCTTAAAAAATCCAGCTTATTTTCCAATTGCGCTTCAACACGAAAATAATTGCGACCCTCCCGGGTCTCTGAAACCGGTGTTATTTTATTGACCACGAAAGGAATCACTTTTTCCGAAAGCCCTGTTAAAACCAGCTCACCTTTTTGGGCGACCACAATATCGGTAATATCGCGCTCATCCACTTTCAAAACGACCCGGTAATCCTCCAGCGGCGCAATTTCAAACAGAATGTCTCCCCGCTGCGAAGGCGCACCCAATGATTGGCTCAAGTCGCCGGAAACAATCACGCCATCAAACGGCGCTTTCAACTGCACTCTTGCCAGTTGTGCTTCAGTGATCGCCAGCTGAGCCTGCACTTGTCCGATTTGTGCATTCAGCACACTGATTTTACTACGCTCGGATTGACCCAATGCATCCCGGTATTCTTTGAGATACTGTTCTTTTTGACTTTCCCATTTGGTTCTTTCCAGAATCAGGTCGGTGTCATCCAGTTTGGCCAATACGGTGTCCTTTTTGACCAGATCACCGGGCCTTACATAGGCTTCCTTGATATAACTGTCGAAAGGCGTGACAACGACCCGTTGAATAGCACCTTCCAGTTGCGTGTCAGCCGATATGCGGTAATCACCGGTAGCGAACAGACAAAACAACAGGGCTCCCAGCGCGATAACGGCGCCCAGCTTCAATCCTCCATGCGCGGGTCCCACTAATTGACCATAAACGCGCTTGACGGAAACCCATACTTTTTGCCCCAGCCATAAATCTTCCTTTCTTTTGGTTTCCAGAATGGGTCCGACTAAGGATGCGATGGTTTCACATAATTCCACTGTGTGCCTTTCAAAAGAACTGCCCGGCGGCCGTTCCAGCGTAAGCGCACCAAAGACCTCACCGGCACTGCAGAATGGAATGGTGCAAACACTGCCGCTACCCTGATCACGCAACAGCTTTTCGTGGCAGCGACTGATCTGGACGCTCTTTTCATCCAGTGACGGATAAACCACTGACGTCATTTGCTCCATTGCCTCATCCATGGCCAAGCCTATGCTTTGAATCAAACTGGATTTTTTGGCGAAATCGACGCTGTGCGAAAGTGCATTCACCTGGATGAATTTACCTTTCAGAAAACCAATACTGACTCTGTCGCATTTTAGTAAAGTGGCGAGTTCTGTCGCTACGGAAGTGGCTGATGCCTGAAATTTTTCATGTTCCAGACTGGCGGTTATTAACTCCAGAACAGTGACTAACTGCTGATTTTCAGGGGTATATTTTTTACCTTCCTCGCGCCGGATAAACAATTCCAGCCAGCTTATCCCCCATTGCAACTGACGCATACTGGCACGCATCAAGGGCTCGGAACGGGCCACGATTTCAAAGGCCACCACACCGTAAAGCTGCTCGCTCAGCATTAACGGAAAGCCGATATGACAGACAGGTATGTTTAATCCCGAATCTCGCTGACCTTGGTTTCTCAGAACCCCGCGTCTTTCATGCAATGCAAGTTCGGCGGCATCAGTCAAACCCAAACAGCCTCTTTGCCCTTCCGGCCAAAAAGAAATGGGAACAAACGAACCGCTTTCAGGTTTTCCGAGAATCACGACTCCGCGAGTAACGCCGCTCAGCATTGCACATTGCAACCTTAACCAGTAACCGGCCGCTGTTTCCAAGCGGGTAGCTTCGTTAAACTGCTTCCATAATTTTTGATAATTCGTTTGAAAATCCGTATCGGATTCAAGAAATGCGACACCTGACAACAGTCCACCGCCTTGCCCGGTTTTGATCCAGCAAACTTGTGCCCGCTGACTTACCAGACCAAACGCCATGCTGTAAGTCATGGTCAGAAAATTGGACTTTTCGAGATGGGATTTTGACGCTTCCGGAACGCGAACCTGCAAACCCGACCCGGATTTATTTTCTATCGTGCCGATGACTTCATGATCATCGCAATGAATGATGACCGTAGAACCGGGTTCAGCAGGCAGACGCGCTTCATTGCGAAGCTCCTTGCTTTGAGATTGCTGATTGGTATCCATGCCGGCGTTCAAGCTAAAACATTTAACAGTAAGCCGCTTGAAACAACAAGCGACTGGCACTGATCAAACTGATGGCTAAACAGGGTGTAATTTTCATCAATCATGGTGCAGGCCGGTTAACTGAAAAAGGTGAGACACTTATCTGTTGTAAAAACAAGCGGGGGATTTTTTAACTCGGGTTAAAGAAGGACGCATGAAAACGTCCCTGTAGCTCCAATGCCTTTAAGTTAAACGTTTTTGTAGGAACGGGCCATGCCCGCAATTGAACCCTCTTGGGTCGTGGGCATGGCCCGCTCCTAAACTATGGCCTATCGATTTATTTCCTCACCCAGTCAAACTTAGTGCAATTCTTCTTTCGAGGGTGCAGCAGCTTCATCGACAGCCGGTTTTTCAGCTTCCTGATGATCGGCAATATGTGCAGCCGTTTTTTCCACCATTGCATTGAAATTTTTCATGGACTGTAAATGCAGAAAAATCAATTCCAGCTCATCCGTCTTAAAAAGTGCAGCTACTTGTTCATCTGACAGATTTTTCAAACGCTCCCGGTTGACGGCCTTGAATCCCGCCAAACGTAGTTGCTGCCCGGAGTTCAGCGTAAACTGGGCTTGCATCGGTTCCAATAAATCCAATTCCTGTAATTTCTTACAAAACACTTGTGTCCGGCGGTACTGACCTTGATAGTCGTTAACAAAGCGCAATACGTTTTCCAGATACTGCGTGCGTTCGCCATCTGCATCGAACAGATGCTCACCGCGTCCTTCCTGGTTATACCCGGCAAACTCTTCATCTATGCACAGCGTGAAAGTCGACTGATCTTCGTTACTGGAAAAAACGAAAGGATAACGCCTGATAAATGCAGGAATATACTTTGCTGTCCAGGCATTTGCCTCATTAAGGTAAAGATTTTCATTTTCGCGCATTCCTAGAATGACGACGGGCATCATTGCTTCATCATTACCGGCAAATACAATACTGTACTCTGCAGCAGCATGAGGGAATTCCACGGCCACCAAAGGGACCGAATTAACCTGCCGGGCAAAAGCATAATCGGTGCCGGTTTTCACCGACCAGCCTTTGTGGCGTTGGCTCGATAACGGTACTGCTCTTTCATAGATCAATAACTGCGTACTCATTCAATCACTTCCTCATCATTAATAATAATTACTGAATCCCTGCTATCCGTCTTCCTTGTATGTTTACACTCAACCTGTTCAAAGTAAGTGCGGTATAGGTTGTCGCTTATGACGACCTATACGAAGCCTTAACTTGGTTCTTGTACACTGTTTTGTGATGACTTTTCAACACCCTCTTAATTTAAAACTATAAATGAACGCCTAATGGACCAGTTCGTGATATTGCGTCGTCAATACGATTCGGTTTGTCAACAATTCGGAGGAGACCCACAGATACTCAAGACGACTTTCCAAATCACTTTCGTCACAGCCATACAAGCGGGTCATGAACTGTTTGGCTTTGTCGTTCAGTTCGTAACCGTTACCCAACTTGAAAGGTCTCGAATACAGTTTACAGTTATCTGACTCGAAGGGCACTTTTACACCGGAAACAGCCCGGTATTTAAAACACTCGAACATATTGGTAATCTGCCGTTTGTTGATTCTATTGACAGTGTCCAGAAACCGGGATTTGCTGATCCCGAATTTAGAGCAAACCGTATCGAGAAAACCGGTGTAATCGGCATGAGGCGCTTCCTCTATGTACAGGTAGTAAACATTGTCTTCAACCGTATCAATCTGGATTGTCCGATCATCAAATTCCACGCCTAAAAAAGCCGACAACCTGGAGGGATCCGCCTTAAATTTTAGGGCTTCATATTGCTTGCTGATCCCCTCTTGACTGATTTTATACAAGAAACTTTTTGTTTCATCCAGTATATAAAGCTTGATGACTTCCGTGTCAATATCGTAGGAAACGTTAAATAAATTATCCTTGATAAGGTAATCCGGAAGCCAGTCAAACCCACATTCCTTGAAAATAAAATCGTTGTTGTACATATCGCTCAGTGAACTATTTTTTCCAACTCATCCGTCCGGCCATTTTCTTCAATTTGGCTTTAAGGCTTTTTGCTTCATCAGTCCGGGTTTCAGAATCTGATGCATGATCGTCATCGGTCATCGTGAAATCGTATAACATTTGCCGAGGCTTTTTGGTATTTGCATCAGTAATGATTAGAAAATCTCCACGCTGCTTATTGTTTTCAACCTTGCCATTTTGCTTTTCTGCCTGAACAAACGAGCCGGCATCGTCATCAAAATAACTGATGCCGGTTGAATCGAGCAACTCCCGCGCGCCTGCCGACAATGTGGAATCCATCAGCTCGGTTTGACCATTGATTTCAGCGCCATGATCATAACCCAATAAGTGACCAATTTCATGCATCACAACCGTCAGTAAGTCCATTTTATCGGACGCATCGGTATTCTTTCTGGCGGACAAGGTGCCGTCGGAATTCCGGCGATACTCTTCATTTTTATCAGCCGTCGGATCGACAAACCAGCCCCAACCCGCTGCATCGAGGTCAATATGAAGTGTGTTTCCGTCTTGTTGAGCCAAAATCAATCCGCCAAAGTCTTCCAGTCGAACGGTAATCGTGTTCAAACGAGCCAGTAATTCGCCATCGAGCAATCCCGATGCCGCCCAGCGACGTTTAGCCTCGGCCAGAATGGGTGCGATATCATCCTGTGCAAGCGATGAAACCGTATTTTGAGAAACAAAAGCGGGCGCAACGGTCGCTTGCAGATTGTTTGCCGGCACTCTTGGATCATTGGTTTTGACCATCACCGAGTCGAAACTCGATGTAACGCTGCGTGTAAACAGACCGAATCGACCATCCGTACCCACCGCATTGAACACGAATCCAACTGCCGCCTGATCGTTAAGCGATGCGCTGACCGTCGCCCCCTTGATTGATATACCGAGTTTGTAATCGGTACCCGCAGTCAAGCTGAGGTTGCTTACAGCAGCATCGATCGTCCAACCCGAAGCCGTCCTATGACCGATCATCACTTGCTTCGATACGACATCGACTGCAGCGAACTTGAAGTCGGTGTCGCTGTAACGGTCGAATACGATACCGGCGCGACCTGTCGTGTTGAACGTAGTGTTCAACTCAAGCAGAGAAGTAGCCGACATCTGCGTGACGCCTGACAAATTCAATAATTGAATTGCAGTAGCATTCGCCGACAACGGCGCGCCTATGAGACGTCCTGCCGATGCGTTCCAGGTTCCCAGACGCGAATCCGCATCGCCGGAAACCATCTCTCCGGTTCCTGAGGCAAAGTCATCTGTTCGAACGGCCGTGACGGCCGGCGGCAAGACTTGCACCGTTATGTTATCCATGGCGCCCCGTGACCGGTCGGAGCCAAAGCCTACCAACCCCCAGTTCAACGCATAGCTCCAGCCATCGATCACGGTTGGTTGGAAGATATGACTGAATGTCGTCCTGTTGTCGACGTTCAGCGTGGCAGTTAGCCCGTTAACCGACAATGTCAGGTTATACCAGGTATTGTCCTTGATACCGCCTTGCACAGAGGATTGACTCAACACTTGCCAGCCTGCCGCCGTGCGTTGGCCGATCTCCAGCTTGTTGGTCGATACGTTCAAACCGGCAAACTTGAAATTAGTTGGACTTTGATAGTCGAATATCACATAGCTGTTCGCTTTCCAACCGGAAGTGGGTTTGATGACCTGAATTCTTGCCTGTACTTCGAAGTACGACGGTAGCGCGTCACCCACATGATAGACCGATACGGCATCGTTCTGATTCGATGTCGCAGCGACACGCAGCAGACCGCCGTTGACTTCCCAAGTACCGCTATCGGACGCCAATCCTTGCAACCGGCCGTCATTGAAATTAGCGGTACGTAACACATCGCGTTTACCGCCGGGAATATTCCCGGCTTGAGGATCGGCTGGCGCACCGGTTTGAGACTGCCAGGCAAAATCTTTTTGCCTGACTACGCCCAGTTCACCCTCCGGCTCACCATTGCGTGCCGGATCGGATCCGGTATCGGCTGCGCGTGTCGGATCGGCGCCGTCGCTGGCACTCAAGGTGTAGAGGAATTCGGCCAACTGCGGTTGCAGCGTTCGACTGACTGTCGCCATACCGAACGGAGCAAACGGCACCAGGTAGCTATTGAATTCGCCGACCCAGTCGATCAAACGG
>JAGXSU010000041.1 GCA_018333785.1 Methylomicrobium sp.
TCCGGCAATCCCTGCCGGAATGACGGTAACTATTAATGCAAACAAAGCTCTCCAACAAGCATGGACAACCGTATAAAAACTGGGAAACTTCAGTCAGGAAAAGTAATCCCATCGGGGCTATTGATTGATTTTGATGAATTCACATTTTTGCTGAACTAAAGGGGCACTGCCTTTAGTCCCGATGCCTCGCGCAATCAGGGCAATCACTCGATCATCCTGATCGTAAGCCACATGGGCTTCAACCGGGTTAGCAAAATTGCTCATGCCAAAGACATCTAAGACAGTGGTCACATTGATATTGATATTGGTAATCGTGGAACACAGGCGAGCATCCAGATATTTTTCTGAAAAACCTTTTGGAATCGAATAGCTCAGCAAATCGTTCGGATCGCTGAAAGCATATATTTCGGTTTCGCTGACCATGCGCTGCTTAAAATTAGGGCTGTCAGGTTCGCAATAATCCGCTTTTCTGTTAGTGATTTCCGGAAGCTCCCTGCCCATCTGCAGCATCGGCAGTTGGTTAGAAAGCATAAACAGCTTGATACGCTGGTTACGAAAACCCTCGATTCTGTTACTAAATGAGACTGTTTTCTTATCTTGGGGAAGATAGCGTTCTAATTGGGGAAGCATGGCTGCAATATACTGCAACCCATCAATCGCAATACGACTTCCCAAACTGTGAGAAACAAAAACGTATTCATCATGAATGACATGAGTATCGCTGTTTTGATCACCAATACAGCTCTGCTTTCCGCTGTCGGGCAGGCCTTCCCAATCATAGGCGGACATCCAACAAAACGCTTGCGTGAAAGATTGCAGAATTTGTTCCCGATTACTCCCGAGGTATAGAAACGGATCCGGCGAGGTATCGTTACTGAACTTTTTCAGCATGTCATTGATTTGAGCCCGGCGGAAATCATTTTCGCCTGAATTGTCAAAGGCCAACATCGCTTTTGCTTCGCGCGTAATATCTGACCACGTCAATTCATAAAAAGTGAGTTTTTGGCCAGTTTCTTCATTCAATAAATGAGTGGCGCGTAAATTACCTAATTTTTGATCAGGGTTAGCTGTACTCGTCAGAGTAATATCCTTGTGTAAGCCCGAGCGACTGTTGAGGCCTAACTCCTTTGCCAGTTTTTCCATAAACTCTGAGCTATAGCCTGGAATGTGATCGCCTACGCCATGAACCATCAACATTTTGACCATGCCTTCAGGCTTATCCAGCATTGGCTCTATTCCCGAAAACGGCTGACCCCATACCTGACAAACCTTGTTATCTTCAGCCGTTGATTTTTCCAGAAGCGCTTCAGTCACCCCTTTACTGATGCTGCCGCAAGCGGACAAAGCCAAACTGAGCGCTAGAATGAGAATTTGTAACATGACCACTGTTTTTCTTGGCAAAAATAAATGTTTGAATTGAAATCAGACAAGTTGAGTACAACCGAAAACTAATCCCAAAATTGAACAGGATTTTTTCATTTCGCTTTCGGATTAAGAATGCCTTTGTTACCTAAAATGGGTCGTACGCTACCCATTTTATGAGAATTACACGGGGGGCGGCTCGGATAACCTGCCTTCGATTATCTCAACTCGCTGGGTAATCCCGCAAAGTAAGGTATATGGAATGGTATCGGCGCACAGGGCTATTTCTTCCACAGCCAGCCCCTTACCCCAGAGCGTGACCGGATCCCCCGGCTTTGCATCCGGTTGACTCGCTAAATCAACCGTAATCATATCCATTGAAACCCTGCCAATCAGCGGCACGCGTTGACCGTTAACCAAAACCGGTGTTCCTGTTTTGGCGTAGCGGGGATAACCGTCTCCGTAACCAATCGCCACCACACCCATTACCGTCGCGCGCTCGCACACCCAAGTGCCGCCATAACCTACGGTATCGCCTTTTAAAACGGGTTTTACCGCGATCAATCTTGAGTGCAGTTCCATGATGGGTTTAAGCCCAAGTTCCTCACCTGTTTTATCAGCAAAAGGTGAAACACCGTACAACATAACACCCGGCCTGACCCAGTCCGCCAATGAAGCCTTCCAGCCGATGATACCCGCAGAATTGGCAACACTTCGCGGCCCAGGCAGATCTGCCACGGTGTCGTTAAAAAGGGTGATTTGCGCCATTGTCATACCATCTGACAAATCATCGGCATTAGCCAGGTGCGTCATGAAATTGAACGGCTGCTTGATCACCTGACACTGTAATAAACGCTGATAAACCGACTTGATTTCGTCGGGCTTAAATCCCAGCCGGTTCATGCCCGAATCAACTTTTATCCAGATGGCGATTTTTTCATGCGCCTGATTTTTTTCAAAAATGGCAACCTGACCCAACGAATGTACGACAGCATCCAGATTGAACCGAATCAGGCTGTCCAACTCTTCTTCACACGTAAATCCTTCCAAAACCGCGATGCGTTGCTGAATACCCGCTTGCCTCAACCGAATCCCCTCATGGACTCTGGCGACGGCAAATCCATCCACAGGCTTGAGTGCCTGAGCAATGCGCAGCATGCCATGACCATATGCATTGGCTTTGATCACCGCCATGATTTTGGCATGCGGGGCAAATTGATGAACTTTCATGAGGTTATGTTCAACCGCATCAAGATTGATAACGGCATAAGCGGTAGGCGTCATAAAGAGAGGAAATGGTTATTCGTAGTCATTGTCACTGTAGCTGTGCCCTGCAAAATTCTCAAAGCGCGTGTACTGTCCCAAAAAGGTGAGCCTGACCGTTCCAATTGGACCGTTTCTTTGTTTGCCGATAATAATCTCGGCAACACCTTTATCGGGCGAGTCAGGGTTGTAGACTTCATCCCGGTAAACGAACACAATGACGTCGGCATCCTGCTCGATACCGCCTGATTCTCGAAGATCCGACATGACCGGGCGTTTATTGGGACGTTGTTCCAGATTCCGGTTCAGCTGTGATAAGGCAATGACCGGCACGTTCAGTTCCTTGGCCAGGGCCTTGAGGCTTCGCGATATATCGGAAATTTGTTGCACGCGGTTTTCCCCGCTGGCAGGCGATTGCATCAATTGCAGATAATCCAGTACGATAAGACCCAACTGACCGTGTTCACGCATCAAACGCCGCGCTCTTGATCGAACCTCAGTTGGCGTCAGTGCCGGCGTATCATCGATAAACAATTTGGTTTCCGCCAGCAAATTGATCGCCGAGGTCAATCGCGGCCATTCATCATCATCCAGTTTACCTGTTCTGACCTTATGCTGATCGATGCGGCCTAACGACGACATCATCCGCATGGCCAATGAGTCACCCGGCATTTCCATACTGAAAACGGCGACCGGTTTATCCCCTTTGATCGCAACGTTTTCAGCCATGTTCATCGCAATGGTGGTTTTCCCCATCGACGGCCGCCCGGCTACGATAATCAGATCGGATGGCTGCAGGCCTGAAGTCATCTCATCAAAATCGCTAAATCCGGTGCTGGCTCCGGTGATTGAGCCTTCCTGCTCGTAAAGCAGTTCAATTTTATCGACCGCTTGCGCCAATAATGACTTAATTGAGGTAAAACCGCCTTGTCCGCGCTGCCGCTGCTCGGCAATATGAAACACCTGCCGTTCGGCATTCTCCAGTAATTCAGCCGTATCCCGGCCTTCGGTATTGAAAGCGGAATTGGAAATATCGGTTCCGACATGAATCAACTGACGGAGTATCGCTTTGTCCCTGACAATTTTGGCATAAGCGACAATATTGGCAGCACTGGGCGTGTCTTTTGCCAGCGTTCCTAGATAAGCCAGTCCGCCGACCGTCGTCAACTCGCCAATCGATGACAAGGATTCGGATAGTGTGATGACATCAAAAGGTTCCTGCTTTTCAGCAAGCTGTTCGATCGTCTTAAAAATCAGGCGATGGTCCTTGCGATAAAAATCGCTTTCAACCACTTTGTCAGCAATGGAGTCCCAGGTCTGATTATCGAGCATCAAGCCACCCAGCACCGATTGTTCCGCCTGTATAGAATGAGGCGAGATTTTCAGTGCCTCCATCTCATAATCACGATCGTAGGTATAGTCTTCAGACATTCAGATAAAGTATTGAAAATTTTGCATTATAAACCCGGGAAAATCATTTGATCCACGAAAAACACGCAAAGAACGAAATGTTTCAACGAGATGCCAATGGTAGACAAGGTAACGCCTTATTTGGGTTTACGCCGGATGCTGATAGAGTGTAAAGCAAAATTATGATGAATGAAGATGACCAAAAAAGTTAGATCGCCCAATCCCCAAGGCAAAGGATTATGTCCTGTCGTCGATCGGTTGACCGATTTGCAGCACCACGTTAATGCGCCGCCAAAACTCGTTACCCAAATAGCGTCGGAATTGTTTACCTCGCTTTTCATACTGGAAAGCCGCATTCGCTTCAAGCCTGTGCTGGACAGGAAATATTGGCTTTATAGAAAAGGTGATACTTACCACCTGTCTTTGATTGGCCCAAAGGAATGGCATCAATCGCTTTCCGGCCATTATATCGGAGAATGCAGGCTACACCCTGACTTAACCTGGTCTCTGGCATTGTCGGAAGAAACACAAAATAATCGCTTATTGATGGAAGAACTACACTCTCGCCGACAGGCATTCGATAAAAAACTCGAATCCGCCGAACAGCTCAACGAGGCGCTACCTGTTTTTGTTAACGATTTTTCCTATCATTCCAGAGTCCTGGCCTCTGCATTAGCTTTTTCACTGGCATCATCAATGAGACAAACCAATATTCTGGGTCTCAGCTTTGACCAAGCCCTCAGTTTAGAACGCGGCCTGATTGCCAAGACTCAAGACGATGTTTGACCGGCACTTGCCTGATAGCGCAAGTCCGGCACCCCAGAGCACCGGATGACTCAAGAACAATTACTTGAAGTTTCTGACGAACACTTTAACAAACACCTTAACGGGGACAGGATTTCCCAAAAGCTGGTCGTAAAGCAGTTTGATATGATCAAAGCTTAAAAACGCATAAACGCCATAACCTTTGGTGCTAAAAAATTCCGCATTCAGCGATTCTATGAAATCCGGCCACTCTACCGGGAATGATTTTAAGGGATGCTGGCTCATGTTACGTTCTCCTCACTGGTTCTTGACTCGCAATAATCAAAGCATTCCGTGTGCCAAGAATAACTCCCCTTTACAACCAGATCCTAACGAACATGAAGTCGCCCTATCACGCCAGAAAATGAAAGATAAGTAGATGTGCAGGACAACCTAAAGCACATCGTTCGCGATTGATGCGCTTCTTGCCTCAGCGCATCCTACTCTCGGTATTTTCACAGCAAACAGTCATGAGCTGCTCGCGGATTTATTTAACGAAGCCTTTCTGCAATCCTAAAAACTGTAACAGAACTGTCACAAATCTGTCACAAAACTGTCATTTAAAGTCTATAAGCTTGCCCCATTTTCTACTTTCAGACAAGCTTACATGAAACTTACAAAAATGAAGTTGGCGATCATTTCGGTTCTGGGCTTCAGCCTTTCGACCAGTGCTTTAGCAATAGATCTTTATATGGACAGCGAAACCAAGCAGCTTTTTGCCGAAGACGGTCCCGGACGGATTAAATTGGGCACGTTTGAAAAAGTAGAAGACAAAACCAAAGAAAAGGAGGAAATGGCCGAAATTCGCAATGATTTAAAAAATAAGGAGCAAGAGTTTAAAGAACTGGAGGAGCGCGTCGTCGCGGTCAAAGAAGCGAATGATAAAAATGACGAAAAATGGTTTAACAAAATCAGTTTAAGAGGTTATACCCAGCTTCGTTATAACCAAAAACTGACCGGCGATCGGGTTGCTGGCCAACCGGAGTTGCGTTCTAACGAGGGTGACAGATCGATCAAAGACAACAGTAATTTCACGTTCCGGCGGGTTCGCTTGGTATTCTCGGGCGACGTGAACGAGTATGTATCCCTCTATCTTCAACCGGACTTTGCGACATCAACCGGTGGTACTCAAAACTTTGCGCAGTTGCGTGACGCATATGCCGATCTGGCCTTTGATAAAAGCCATGAATACCGGATCCGCGCAGGTCAATCCAAAGTTCCGTTTGGCTGGGAAAACCTGCAATCTTCGCAAAATCGTTTATCCCTGGATCGGGCCGATGCACTCAACAGTGCGGTACCCAGCGAACGTGACTTAGGCTTGTTTGCCTACTGGTCGCCTACCCATGTACAAAAGCTGTGGAAAGACTTAAGCCTGAAAGGTCTGAAAACATCGGGTGACTACGGTATTGTCGGATTCGGTATTTACAACGGCCAAGGAATCAATCGAGATGAAACCAACGACGATCTTTACATGGTAGCCCATGCGACCTACCCGATCGAGCTGGACTTTTTAGGTTCAATTTTTAATGGACAGGTTCTGGAAGTGGGCGCGGATGCCATGACTGGTAAATTCAATGTTTCGCCTGTCGCCTACAGGACTTTTGATGGCATATCCAAAGGGAGACCTACTGCGGATAAAAAAGGCAACAGTGAGGATAGAGCTGCGATTCATGCCGTCTTGTTCCCACAGCCTTTCGGCTTACAGGCAGAATGGAACTGGGGTAAAGGCCCTACACTCAACGTAACCGACAACGTCATCGAAAGAAAATCTCTCAGAGGCGGCTATGTGCAAGCCATGTATAAAATCGATAAGGTACTGGGCACCCAAGGCACCTTAATCCCTTTCGTCAAATGGCAACATTACGACGGCCCGCATAAAGGTGCTGCAAACGCCGCTTATACCCATGTCGAAGAAATCGATTTTGGCTTTGAATGGCAAATGATGAAAGCGCTGGAACTGGTAATGACCTATACCATGATGGACAGAACCAATACGGTTAACTCTGTTCGATCCGATGGAACTAGTGATTTTCTGGGTCAAGCTTCAGGCGACCTGCTGCGCACCCAGTTGCAGTGGAACTATTAATTTGTAACCCTTCAGCGAACAACAAAAACAAAGGTGATGCTCCACGTAGGTTGGGTTGGCGATAGCCAACCCAACATTTTACCTGATTAGCAAGTTGTTTCAGCTAAATCCATAAGCGCCCGTCATGCCCGTCGGGAAACGGGCATCCAGTGCCATGGATGGTAAGCTTCGAGCTATCCATGTGACCTGGATTCGCTAACGCGGTCTGACGGCTCCGGCAATCCCT
>JAGXSU010000042.1 GCA_018333785.1 Methylomicrobium sp.
GCTTGAACCGAAGCCGATAGTAAAAATCCGGAGATCGGTGCGGCAACCACTCGCTGCATTTTCCCTTCGAGAATGGCATCAGCCGTCAGCCGAAAATCACTTTGTAAAAAGCCTGTGGCCGTTATCAACAGGATTAAAGCCGTCGTGGCTAATTTAATTTTGAGATGTTTGACGCCCATCAAATCGATCAGGCGTTTTTTGAGTGTTACCGCTATTTTTTGGGCTAATGCCTGTTCATCGGCTTTTTTTAACGCTAAAAAAGGCGTGATCAGCGCCATGGCTTGCTCGCACAGTCTGAGGGCATCTCTGTCAAACGGATTTTCTTCGCTACGCAACAAAGTGACAGCACCAAAAAATTCTCCGCCATGTACCATTGGCACTGTCATTAATGAGCCGGAACCATATTTACGGGCCAGTTCCTGATGCGCTCTTTGAATGGCTATGGTCTGAGAATCAGGAATGACGACCAGGCAGTCCTGTTCGATTGCTTCGTCCATCGCATCGGCAATTTTTTGCATCAGATTGGAACGAGCCTCGAACTGGGCACTGTTGGAAAGGGCAACCACTTTACTGTGGTGATGGCTGAACTCACCAATTGCAACCCTTTCGCAGTCAAGCGTCCGGGTCAATTCGGTAACCAGGCTAATCAATACCTCATGATAGCTGTCTTGTTCAAAACAAGCGGCCATAAGATTGGCTACCGTCACATAAAAATCATCACTTTGGTCGTGCTTCTGATAAGCCAGTTCCCACCATTGCACGCTCTGTTGCAGCGCGTTGAAAACAGCCTGATGCTGTTCTGCCGGACCGTGTGCCATTTTGAAAACGATAATGCCTAGCAAGCTGGTTTTTATAAAAACCGGTAATGCAAAAAAATCGTAATAAAGCTGATCAGGCTGCAGCACATTGGGAATTAAGACTTGTTCGTTTTTTTTCAACGCATATTTGAATATGGGCGTAAAACCGGAAAAATCTTTCAAACTTTCAGGCCATTTAGCCATCGGACGCAGGTTTTTAGTATCGGCTTGCGCCGCCATCAATAGCGCCGAATGCGTCTCCGGAATCATCCGGCAAAGAATATCCAGCCATTGTTGAGCAAATTTGTTTTTCATGGCTGTGTTTCCCTCATGGTATCGTCTTTGCTGTTGGTGTTGGGCGGCATCAATATCGCAAAAACTTCTTGACCATGAGCGTCTATTTCATTGGCAATAATTTCTTCCAAATTTTCCGGAAAAGCGGCAAATTGTTGATTATGGGCTTGCATGTGACCGATAAGGTGAGAAAGTCTATTGGGTATCACAAACATCTGCTGGGCAAGATGAACGATGTAGGCTTCATTGCGGTAGACAGGATCGGTTTTTTCAGGATCCAAATGGTGGCCGATGAGGTGAGAATACACTTCGGGCAAGTGCCATAGATGCATTATCTCGGCCCCCAGCTGGCAATAATCAAAACCAAAATATTCGCGTTCCATCTGATCAACCGGCAGCCCCTTTTGCTGACTATCCAGCAAAGCTTCAAGCGCCAATTCAGGGGCTTTAACAAACATTGCGGCATGTCCGATTTCCAGCAATAACCCGATAGTAAAAAACCGATTACCAGCAGGCAGGCGACATAATTTGGCGATGGTCCGTGAAGCAATACCGCATTTAACAGCATGCTGCCAAAAGTCCTTTACATCTAAGATGGATTCGGGAATGTTGGAAAATGTCCGCATGCATAAACTGCTTAACAAAAGATCATGGAGCTGAATCACGCCAATTAAGCTGATGGCCTCATAAAGATCATCGGCCTTGCGCTTAAAGCCAAAAAATTCACTGTTTGCAATTCGCATGATCCGGATAGCCAGCATCGAATCAGACTGCAACAAGTCCACATAGTCGTCTATTTTTGCGTGCGGTTTATTCAGCAATATTCTGATTTTCAGATAAATATCCGGCATCGAAATTTTTTCGGCCAAATCACAGAGGAATTGCTGTTCGGCTTTCATGATGGCTAATTCAACATGAGCTTTTCCATATCTGAGCAGACTGTTTGGGCATTATCCAGTGTGCTTTCGACCTGGTCAGGCGTTAAATCAAGGACCTTCCAAGCATCGGGAACAATCAATTGATCCAGTGCTTGATCACTTTTGCAGATAACTTGTTGGGCATAACCGTGCGCAATATGTAAAAGCGCCGTTTCCATCGAGTAGCTCTGAGCTTGGGAAGGGGTTGGTTGAAAATGGACGATTTCCTGAAAATTAGCCGGTAGATGCCATTGATCCATCAACCTGGCGCCAATTTCACCATAATGCTGGCCCAGCAATTGATGTTCAGCTACATGAAGCATTTGCTTGCCGGCCAGAACATGATCTATAGCTTGTAAGGCTTGTTCAGGATATTTTGCGTAAATCACCAAATGACCGATTTCGTGCAAAAGACCGATTACAAACAAGCGCTCGCTTCTGGGAATTTTAAGCTGGCTTGCCAATAAACGCGTCAGCACTCCGGAAAATAAACTCAACCGCCAAAATGTCTTGAGCGGCATGATGTCATTCGGCAAATCCAAAGACGCTATTGCAGACGTCCCCAGCACCATATCATGTAACTGCCCCACGCCCAGCAGGTTTACCGCCCGGTTGATGCTGTCGATTTTTCCCGGAAAACCAAAAAATGCACTGTTGGCGACTCTTAATACGGTAGCCGTCAGGTTTGGATCGCTGCTGACCACAACCGCAAAGTGGTCTATTTCCGATTTGGGATCGTCCATCAATTGACGGATTTTTTGATAAATCTCAGGCAGTGAAATTAAACCATTGATTTCACTCAGTGTTTGATCTACTGAATTGAGCGGCAATGCTAACTTAAGCGGACTTGACAACGGCATGTCTCCAACAATACAACGTTTAATAGTCGTGAAGTATAGTAAAGATATGCAAGGTTGGGGCTTTAAGGCATTTGACTCAGTTACGATCATTTTCCATACTTTTTTTAACCTAATACGCAAAACCGTCTACGCTTATCCAGTCGTCTTGAGTCAATCCGGACACTTATCGGCATCCGTTATTTGTTACGTCAAATTAACTCTGGAGATTGACTGTTTTTGCATTGGTTCATGGTTGAACGCTACTTTCCAAAAATGAACCACTCTCTTTAATTTTAAAAGTACGGTCAAACCGATATCGAAGCCAGGATATCGGGTGACAACAGATCCTTATCTACAGAGATGAATTGAATCAATGAGATTGATACCTAAAGAAAAAACATTTTTCCTCTACTTGTTTCTGATCTGCAGTGTATCTTTACCTTTTTACGCCTTGGCCAATGCTTCCGAAGACGAACATATTCGCGCTATTGTTGAAAGCATGCTCAAAGAAAAAGACCAAAAAATAGAGCAACTGGAATCACGCATTCATCAGTTGGAACAGGAACAGCAGGTCATGGCAACGAAGCCGCTCACAAAGGAAAATACGGAGCCTGAAAAAATTGAAACCACCCCCACCCCGGTCAAAACCGCTGAAGTCAAAACTGAAGATACATCGACAACGACAACCGGAAAATTGCAAGAATTAACCCAAAAAGTCGAAGAACTGAAAGAGGCCGCATCCAATAACGGTCTTGAGATCAGCGGATTTTTCGATGTCAACGCGAAAACAAGTAATTCCACCGATCAGACATTCAGCCTTGGCTCAGTGGAATTGGATCTGGATTATGTCCACAGTGATCATTTCGGTGCCAGTACCGCTTTGGTGTTGTGCGGCAATTCATCCAATGCCGACTATGGCGCACCGGGTGAAGTCTTCTGCGGAAACAGCGGTGCCGGCGGTTTAAGCGGCGGCAACACCATGGCCGGCATAGCGGTAGCCTTGGTCGATTATCATCTTTTTGATAATCGTATTCCGCCTCGTGGACGCATTTTCAATAAACAGAGTCTCCATATTCAGCTGGGCCGTTTCGATCTGCCGTTCGGCACCGATTATCAGAATTTCGCAAATATGGATCGCATCACCGTCACCGCCCCGCTCACGACCTCGCGCATGCAGGTGGGTGGCTACAATGGGGATGGTGTAAGGTCCTACGGTTCCTGGGATATGTTCAATTATTCCGTATTTTGGACTGATGCAATTTATGCAGATGATGGTCATAGTGTAGGCGGCAGATTGGGCATCATGACAGGCCAAAACAATTACCGGATACACAACGCCCATCCGGAAGGGATTGAATTCGGTGTATCTCATCTGAGTGATCTGGACGGTGACAACGCTATCAGAAACTCCGTTTTCGGTGCCGATTTGAGTATTGGCTACAGTATTTGGCGCTTACAAAATGAACTAATGGTATTGCAAGCTCACGAGGAATTTACTGAAGATGCCGATGGAAACACGGTGGTTGATAATTTGGGCATGCCGATAGGCAAAGCCCATCAACTCGGTTATCACATTACCTTGATCGCTGAATTGGAAAGTATTCTCAAAACACCCGGATTTGCCTTCGCCCGTTTCAGCCGCTGGGAACCCAAGCAGAATAGAGGTCTGGATTATGACGGCAGCCAAGTCGATATTGATGACATTTCCATGCTGACGGTAGGATTCAGCTATTCATTCAACGATCACCTGCGCCTTAAATTCGAATACAACGACTCACTGGGCACTTCGACCCAGGAACGTTACTTTGACAAAAGTGTGGGTATCGGCCAAATGGTCATGTCATTTTAATATGTATCAAAAAATACTTATCCTCATCGCCTTCTTAATGCTGTTTCCGGTTCTGACAGCCTTCGGTGATCGCGACAATCCCCATGTGCTCAGCAAACAAAGCGATCAGGCTTCATGCTCCCGGTGTCACATCAACACGCCGGAATTAAAAGAAGATGCGCTGCTGACCACTAAAAACCACGCTTTCGATCAGAATCAATACAGCCAGGACGGTGTTGCGATGTGTGCCGATTGCCATGATCCGGATGAAGGGCATAAAGTAGGGCTGAAAATCGATTTTCCTGTCCCTGCTGATCTGCCGCTCAATCAGGATAACGATATTACCTGCCTGACCTGTCATTACACCCACGGCTCATTGAATAGCGAACGTCCCCAGGCCAGCTTCAGTTTCATGGACAGGCTGCTGGATGCTGAGCGCCTTCGCAAAAGCTTTCTGCTACGCCGCAATAATCAGGACGGCGAACTCTGCTTAACCTGTCATAACGTCAATCAAGGTTAGAAAAAAATGAATAATTCCGTTATCAAACGCCGTAGCGTCTTCATCAAAAAGCATTTCCAGGGACAGTTTATCGCTGGCGCCTTCGCTCTGATCTTGCTCTCAGGCGCGTGCTCGGCCTTACTGATTTACTGGATCACCGGTGGGGATCTTCAGGCACAATCGCAATCGGCGCACACCAATATCGTGAATGCCTGGGAAAGGCTGGGTGTGTCCATCATGCTGGGTAATCTGGTGTCAATCTTAGTCGCCGGAACGGTAGCTGTCATATCCGTTCTTTATGCCTCGCATAAGATTGCAGGCCCCTTGTATCGCTTTGAAACCCTGTGCCGGGAAATCGGCAATGGAAACTTTGATACCGAGACACATTTGAGAGAGCACGATCAACTCCAGGAGCTGGCGCAGTCTTTCAAGGTCATGGTCACCAAACTTCGGCGGCGCCGCGAAATGAGAAACCAGTTGGTTGACGAGTCAAACCAGCACCTCGCCTACTTAACCGCCAGTGACAATTTAAGCGAGGAACAACGCAACAGACTCAAGGCTTTGGCCAGGTCACTGGAACAATTGAATCTTTCTGAATCCATGTCCATTGAATAAGATTACCCTAAGCCAGCCGTTTTGATCAGCGTTAAAAGCAGACCTGTAATGCCGGAAGCGACAATGATCCGAATGACGCCGATCTGGTAACGGAACAGGGCAAATAAGGCGATCACACAGATGACCGCCGCCATAAAATCGAATTGACCCTCAATACCCTGAGGCCACAAGACATGCCAGGCAAAAAACAGAGCCAGGTTTAAAACCACACCGACTACCGCAGCCGTAATTGCCGTTAACGGCGCTGTAAATTTTAAATTCCCATGCGTGGACTCCACCAAGGGCCCCCCGGCCAGGATGAATAAAAAGCTGGGTAGAAACGTAAAATAGGTCACCACGCTTGCAGCCACTGTACCGGCAAGCAACAGATGATCGGAACCGAAAAGCGCCTGTGACCATCCCGCTACAAATCCAACGAAGGCGACGACCATGATCAGCGGCCCTGGCGTGGTTTCGCCTAAAGCCAGACCGTCTATCATTTGCTGAGGAACCAGCCAATGAAAGCTTTCGACAGCCCCCTGATACACATAAGGCAAAACGGCATAAGCCCCTCCAAAGGTTAACAACGCCGCCTTGGTAAAAAACCAGCCCATTTGTGTCAGTGCGTGACCCCAGCCATAAAGCATCGTCAATGCCGCCATTGGCATGAGCCAGAGCAAAGCACCAATCATCACAATACTGAATAGTCGCGCCCAGCTAAAATGAGTATGCTCAAGCCGAGGCGAATGGTCATCTATGACCGCCGGACCGTATGATTTTGCTGAACTGCCATGACCACCGGTTTTGAATTTGACAGGCATGATCCGGCTCCCCAAAAATCCTATCAAGGCGGCACTCGCCACAATGGCCGGAAAGGGAACGTTCAGCGCAAAAATGGCAACGAAAGAGGCGGCGGCAATCGCCCATAACACGCCATTTTTGAGTGCCCGCGAACCGATACGGTAAGCCGCCTGTATGACGATGGCCGTAACGGCAGGCTTGATGCCGTAAAACAGCCCCGCGACCCAGGGTAAATCCCCTAATGCAAGATAGAGCCAGGACAATAGGACCAGAATAAATAAGGATGGCAAGACAAACAGCACTCCGGCAATGATGCCACCCCAAGTTTTATGCAATAACCAGCCTATATAAATGGCCAGTTGCTGCGCCTCAGGTCCCGGCAACAGCATGCAATAGTTAAGCGCATGCAAAAAGCGCCGTTCCGATATCCAGTGACGATTTTCAACCAGCTCTTGATGCATGATTGAAATTTGCCCGGCCGGACCGCCAAAGCTGATGAAACCCAGCTTAAACCAAAAGTAAAGCGCATCCTTGAAGTTGACACTCTGCGGCGACAATAATTTATCCGGTGTTGCGGTTCTTTCCCTATGACTCATGAAATTGATCTCTCTTTGTATAAACCGCCAGCAATCCATCAAAAACAAGGGCTGTCGGCTTCATTGTGAATGAGTATGTTACCTACATCTCATAAAACTACAAAGCTCAAAGCCTGACTGCCTATATCTAAATTTAAGATAAATAAATCTAATTATATCGTTTCAATAACTTTCTCCAGCTCGTTAGCATACACACAACAAAAATGTTCCTGATTATAAAGATCAATCAGCTCAGTCAAAAATCGTCATCTCGGCAGGGATTGCCGAGATCCAGATGC
>JAGXSU010000043.1 GCA_018333785.1 Methylomicrobium sp.
AAGAAATACATCATCGACCCTTCTGTCGCTGACATCAATGATCATTCCAACTTGTGGGTTAAATACGGCCAGCGTAAATCAGGACGGATTATTACGCATTTCCAGTTTCAATTTGGCCTCAAGGATAAACCCAAGATGTTAGATCATAAACGGCTTACAGAAGAAGAAATCAATCGCCAGGCTAGGCCAGGGGAAACTAAGGCAGCTGTGGTTGCCCGTTTGACAGGTTCATCTGTGGCCAATGATGCTAAACCTGGAGAAACGTTTGATCAGGCGCTGCAGAGGAAAAGGGATTTGGCTGAGGTAAAACGGAAGTTGAGGTAATCGCTCTTAGCTGATTTCGACCCTAAGCCGTCTTTGATAGAAATTGTTTGGTTGACTGGTCTTTAGCAAGCAGCAGACGTTCGCTGGATAACAAGAAACCGTGCAATCAGTCTATATCGGGCTCTTGCCCTTTAAGAAAAATAGATTTATCCTTTAAGAAAACAGTTTTTCTTAAAGGATAAAGTATGAGTAACAAAGAGCGCGGTGAGCAAATTCGACGCCAAATTATTAGGGACGTCAGGCATCATCCCATTGATATTGCAAAACATATTGCAACTATCTTCTCGATAAGCGCACAAGCAGTCAACAACCACATAAAACGCTTAGAGACCGAAGGCTGGTTAAACTCGAGCGGCACCGGTAAAGGAAAAAGATATTTTCTTGGCGACTTAAGACACTATCAGTCTCTATTTCCTCTGACCGAAGGCTTCGCAGAGGACAGCGTCTGGCGTGATTATTATGCTTTCGTATTTGACGGTTTGCCTGAAAACATCGTCGACATATGCCATTACGGTTTTACCGAAATGGTCAATAACGTCATTGACCACTCGGGCGGAGAACAAGTTTATATATCCGTTGTTCGGGACAAAGAAAAAATAGTCATCGCTGTCGTTGACGACGGTGAAGGTATTTTTAGGAAAATTAAACGGCTGTGCGATTTAAGTGACGAACGACAAGCCCTATTCGAACTGTCCAAAGGCAAGCTGACCACCGATCCCGCCAATCATACCGGCGAAGGCATTTTCTTTACATCGAGAGTATTCGACGAGTTTGAAATCGAATCGTGTGGAATAAGGTTTAGTCACGA
This sequence comes from Methylomicrobium sp., assembly GCA_018333785.1. Taxonomy (GTDB): domain Bacteria; phylum Pseudomonadota; class Gammaproteobacteria; order Methylococcales; family Methylomonadaceae; genus Methylicorpusculum. The sequence continues at coordinate 1,133 of JAGXSU010000043.1, forward strand.
CGACACATTCGATTTCGATTTTATTCTCGAGTCGTCCATTTCTAGTGATAAAGACGGTACGGTGGTCTATATGCTTATTAAGCGGGATTCGACGCGCCAGATTCAAGCGGTGTTCGACGACTATGCTGGACCCGACGAATTTCAATTCAACAAAACCATCATTCCTGTTCGCTTAGCCCAATACGGTAATGAAAAACTTGTATCCAGGTCTCAAGCGAAACGATTACTGGCACGTGTAGAACGCTTTCATTACGTTATTTTTGACTTTGAGGGTGTGTTGGCTATCGGCCAAGCTTTTGCCGATGAAATTTTCCGTGTCTATGCACAAGCTCATCCAGAAATAACATTACTGCCCGACAACATGGAGCCCAACGTTGAAAAGATGGTTTCTAGGGCTATTGCATCGAGGTAAGTCAATCAACCTGTAAGTCACGCAGATACTATTACCCAAGATAAGCGGAAATGACGTTGGGTCAGGGCATTTCAGAATCGCATCAACAATTGTTATTGCGTTTTTTTCAAGTTGGGTTGTTTGTTTCGTGCGCTTACTTGGGTTTGGGTATGTTTTCTTGACCTATCGCCGGTCGCAGTCGGTTTGTAGATTGGTTTTGTGTCTCTCGCCTAGTTAAGGCCCTATGGTGCGCTGACTATAGGGTGCTGCCGTCAGAGGCCGCACCGTTCGCGATCGTTGCGCCTCGCATGGCTCGGCACAACCTATAGGCGGGCGCACATTTTGGGATTACGGCTGGCGGCTTTAGATCAATCAACAGACCTTCGTAATAAAAACCATCCGTCCACAATTGGCCGATTCTGTTGAAAAAGTCGGTTTTTTGAGAGTTAAGCGGAAGGGCGTTTTGATTGATTGCCGTGGTTTTTCAGCAGCTGGCAGGTGAGTTTTTTGCTTTTTGGTGCATGAATACGACTTCTATTGCCGTTATGCGGGTATTAATTGGTTTACTGGTTCATTTATTGCCAACCTCTTGGCCATTCGCCTTAGATTTTGGGCCGTCGCCGCCAATAGAAACTCATCTTTGGCATTACTGAAGCCTCGTAACCGTAGCTTGTCCATTTTTAAGATGCGCTTGAGATGGGCAAACAGCATTTCCACCTTCTTGCGCTCCTTGCGTGACTGCTGATAAGCATCGGTTTTGGTAATGGCACGAGCGACATCACGGGCCGATTCGTGGGGGCTTCGATCGATTTGACGATTAGCCATATTAGGACAACACCGCGCTTTGAGCGGACAGGCTTGGCAATCCAATTGGCTGGCGCGATAGCGATAAGGGTTTTTCTGTTTGCTGCGCCAAGCGGGTTTCAGACACTTACCCGCTGGACAGATATACTGATTATTCTCCGCATCATAGGTAAAGTCAGAGCGGCCAAAAGTGCCATCGGTGCGTTCTGACTTATCAAATACGGGTACATGCGGTTCTATGTTTTTTTCATCGACCAACCATCCGAGCATGGCGGCTGAACCATAGTTGGTATCACCCACCAAACGTTCGGGTTTCAGACCAAACGTCTCTTCTACCCGATCAATCATGGTCCGAGTCGCCTCCACTTCGGCCGCTTTATTGACCGCGGAGGCTTCTACGTCGAGGATGATGCCGGCTTCCAAGTCGATCAAGTAATTGGTTGAATAGGCAAAGAATGCTGGACCACCGGGTGCGGCCGTCCAGGTAGCCGACGGATCAGTCAGTGAAAGAGTCCGAGTGGATTCTTTGGGATCATTCGTTTCTTCTAGTGCCGCGAGGTATTCACGAACCGGCAGTGTGGCTTGGTCAGGATCACCCCAATCAATGTCATCACCACTTTCAACTCGACGTTGCCGTTGGGCATCGGCTTTGATGATGCTGGCGTCGGTGGCAAAACCCTCGCCACGCACCAGACCTTCTGCCATGCATCGTTTCAGGACCGTTTCAAACACTAGCCGAAAAGCCTGACTGTCCCGAAAACGGCCCAGGCGATTCTTGGAAAAGGTGGAATGATCCGGCACGGGATCGTCTAAATCCAGTTTGCAAAACCAACGATAAGCCAAGTTGACATGCACTTCTTCACACAGACGACGTTCGGAACGAATGCCAAAACAATAGCCGAGAATCAACATGCGGATCATCAGTTCGGGTGCAATCGATGGCCGACCGATAGGGCTGTAATGCTCCGCCAATTGCTGACGAAAATCACCTAGGTCGAGAAAATGATTAATGCCTCGAAGCAGATGATCTTTGGGAATGTGGTTTTCGAGACTGAAACAGAAAAACAACTGCTCCTGAATCCCGGATTGTTGTCCCATCATGGCGTCACCTCATGATTGAATGGCTGTTGGCGGTATTTTACTACGGTGGGAGCCGAATGTCAGGGGACTTTTTCAACAGAATCGGCCGTTAACGAGCATTGACAGCCCAACCATCCATTGCACATAACAAGCTATCTCGCTCATCAACGATTCAACCAGGTTTTGCACAAAACTGCGCGATTAAAAAACATGAATCATTCTGATTTCCAACCCTAGAATGCAAATAGCCAATTTAAAAACGTAAATCCAGCGACCTAAATTCCCATGGGTGATGTCCAGGTCTTGCAACTAAGCATCTATAACTAAACTGGCAAGCAGGTATCTATTCAAGAGCGTTAACTTACGATCTCAACGTAGCGGCCAGGGTCCGCGATTTGGCCGATTGTGACAATTCGCCACTCTCACAAGTCGACATTCACTTCGGGTGGATTCGTATCGGAACTGGTTGCTGGAATACGCAAAATAGGTTTATTCGGTGTAACAAAATTTTCTGTGGTTCCGATTTACAACTCCCTAAATACTTCCTTAATGAATTTCCATCGGATAGCTCTCGTATTTTTTGGGGTTTCGGTCAATTCAAGTATGCTGTTGTCTCAATGAGAAACGGCCAAAGCCGCTTATTTTGCCCTGCTCCCCTTACGCAGATTAACTAATTGCTAACGAGGCGCCGCCACAGGCCGACGAGTCGTGATGTTGTTCGAATGTGTCGCAAGTTGAGACACTTTACCGTAGATAATGAATGAGAAAATCGGCCTATCGAACACATATTGAACGAAGTGAAAAAATAAATACGACTTCGATAAGGCCATATTTCCGGTATTTATTCGATAAATAAGCAACTTATTGATGCAATGCAAGATTTGCATTGTGATCGATAATCTTTATACTGCACACAAAATGAAATTAAAACGAACACAAAAATGAAACCGATCGAGAATAAAAAAACAGTCGTCATCGCTGTCGCCAACCACAAAGGCGGGTGCGGTAAAACTACAACGGTCGTCAATCTGGCCGCCGAACTGGCCAAAATGGACCTGTCCGTTCTGGTGATTGACCTCGACCCACAGGCCAACGCCAGCTTGCATATCGGCAAGAAGCACCCGAGCGAAGTGCCGGTCACCTGCGCGGAACTGCTGTTGTCCGATGTCGAGAAATTGCCGCAATCGATCTATGACGATACGTACATCGAAGGCGTCTCGCTGATTTACGGATCGCTCAATCTCGGCAAGGCCGAAGACGAGCTCAAGGATGAAGTACCGCGTCCCTCCGAAGAGCTGCGGGAAAAGATAAAAAATCTTCACGGGATTTACGACGTCATCTTGATCGACTGCCCGCCTAGCCTCAAGCTACTGACCAGCAACGCATTGGCCGCCGCTACGCATCTGATTATTCCGATCGAGTCTGGCTCACAGTACGGCATGTACGGCGTTACCGATCTAATGAAGTTAGTCGAAAAAATTAAACGTATCAACCCAGGACTTGAATTGATCGGCGCTTTATTGATCCGCCACGATGCGAGGCAAACGGTTTGCAAGTTGATCGAGGCCTCGGCCAAGGAACTCATCGGCAAGCTCATTGATGTTCGTATTTCGACCAGCACCAAGGTTAACCAGTCCGCGATGGCGCAAACGAGCGTTCATGACATAGACCGCACCTGTAAAGTCTCGCGCGAATTCAAACGCCTGGCCGATGTGATCGCCAAACAACTCAATCTTGTATAAGGACCGGCTCAGTGGCTAAAGACATTAAAAAGATGCTGGAGAAAAAGCTGCAGGAGAATACGCAGCGTCATGCGTCAGCGGAACAGTCTGTAAATTTTGACCAAGGCAGGGAGCTAGTTTCCGTTCTAGTCGACAAGATAGAGCCGAATCCGTATCAACCGCGACGCATTTTTCCGCAAGACGAACTGGACAAACTGGCCCAGTCGATCGCCGAAGTCGGCTTGTTGGAGCCGATTCTGCTCAGGAAATTCGGCGACACCTATCAAATCGCCGCTGGCGAACGACGTTGGCGGGCGCATAAGCAAATCGAGCGACGTCATATCGATGCTGTGGTCATGGGTATATCGGATAGCGACATGGCGGTATTCGCACTGGCAGAAAATATCGACCGGGAGGATTTGAGCGATTACGAAATCGGTATTGCTTTAAAGCAGGTCGAAAATGCCTTTCCGACCAAGAAAAAGCTTGCTGAGTCTTTAGGACTTAACCGCCAGGATATGTATCGCTATTACGCCTATGACGACCTTCCCGAATTCATCGTTACCAATCTCAATGAAAACCCGCGCTTGCTGTCAAGATCGGCGGCCAGCGACATAAAGCGGCTATTGAACGAAAACAAGGACAATCCAGCCGTCAACGATTATTTGGCTGAGGCATGGGATTTGCTGTTGAGCAATGATCTCGACCAAACCAAGATCACCACGTATATAGCACGCAAACTCAAGGGTTATGAGCAAAAAGACAGTCATATTCAGGATGCGCATAATTTGATCCGGAACGGTAAGAAGGTCGGCAATATCGCCAGAACCGAAAAGCACATCACCGTAAAGCTAAATGCAAGCGTCTTGAACGCCGAACAAGAGCAGAAGCTGAAAGATTTCGTCGAAAAGCTGATTCAAAGCGAAGACTAAGCATTTTTCCCAAGCTATTTGAAAAGTGTCGCAAGTTGCGACACTTTTTATCACTTCATGCCCCACCTCCCCCAATTTGCCTAAGGCAAGAGTCGACGACATCGAGCCGCCAAAACCCCTTGCGTAAGTTGATTGGAAAAGCCAAGAAACCAAGTCCGCATGTCCGCAAAGAAACCCTGGAAAAGAAGGGATCGGGCTTTGGAGAGAGGGCTTCAACTTCAAATACTGGTGCCAACGGTACACGACAATGGGATAGCAAGCATGGTATAGGGAATCAAACTGGGCTGTGCGAAGAAAGACGGGGCGGCACTGGCATGGATGCCTGTGCCGTTAGACCAGGGAAGGCTTTGTCCTTAGGCGGCTTGGGGCTTGAGCAATTCGGGTGGGCGTAGTGCAAAACAGGGATGTTTTGCGCTCGCCCGGACGATTTGCGGATTAGTGCCTTAAGTGAGGTTTATTTTGCCGAAGCTATCAAAGAGCGTACCGGTTCGCTTGAAAAGTCAGATATAATAACATTGAGAATTTCGGTCATAGCTTCCTTTGTCGCATTACTGAAACCGCAATGTCCTGTCAAACATAGAGAGCTACCACCCCCTTGATACGATTTTTCAAAAAGCTTATTGCCGCTGGAATTTACTAAGGAAATCGTAATATCTATATCACCCCAGGTTGGAACCAGTGGAAAAGTCCAGTTGTAGTTCCTGAACCAGATTTCATTTATGGCAATTTTTAGCGTTAAAGGATCTTCTGCATTGCTAGCATTAGCTGAGACATTTGTGCTTTTATTAGCTTGATATCCTAGAGATGTTAAGGCTTCAATAATCTGATCAACCATTTGTTCATCAACCGGATTAGTTGTTCTAACGCTCCCCGTGGTAATAGCAAATACGGTAAAAGTGGCTCGCCCAATACGATCTTTTTCTTCACGCAAATCAGTAGCAGGATTTTCTACTTTTAGTTTTTCGCTGAACTGTTGCGCCGGTGTAGTCAGTGCTTCATGTGATAAATCAATTTGTTCACCTCCAATGCCAACACAGCCTGTGATTAAAGCTAATGACCCGTAAATCCAAATCCACATAATTATTTTCATAGAAAAATTCCTTTAGTTAAGCAGTCAAATCTGCCCAAGTCTCAATTCCTTATTTATAAGGCTAGGTGTTCGAATAAAATTTTCGATCGGAAACTAAGGCAGCCAGTTATATATTTGCAGTTTTGACGACGATTAAGTCCAAAAATAAAGGAATGTAAGGTGGCGGTTGTTGCTTCCCACCACTATGGATAGCAAATTCTTTAAAGAACGTATAATCGCTTCAAAAGTTTAAAAATTACTTTTTATTGAGAAATCGGTGTTGAATATTTTCAACTGATAAGCTGACTGGTAATTTGAAAAATCCACTTTAGAGCTGCGCATAAACCAGGAAAGAGTCGGTTTCAGGTTTTGCTAAAATTGTAGAAAAATTTGATGCCCTTTCACACTCCCACCTTTTGATAGGTTTAGCTTGTTGATTTGGCGATTTTTAGCACATAACTTATAACGGTTCTACTGAGTAAAAACGTCAACATTCAAACTTATAATTTAACTATCACGTAAACTCAGTATCCATACGGGAAATAATGGATATATGGGCTCAATCGAAAGTCAATTAAGTTGTGCATACCATTTCCGGAATGTGACGAATTGCCACGCGACATTGGGATTGCGAAGCGCAGGGAAAGCAAGCGTGGGCAGGGAATCAAACTGGAGCTGTGCGAAGAAAGACGGGGCGACACTCACACGGACGTGTGTGTCGCACAGCCAGGGATGGCTTTGTTTGTCCTTAGGCGGCTTGGGGCTTGAGCAATTCGGGAGGGGCGAGTTTAAAAGTGTACAGGGACGTATGCTTTTAAGCCGGCCCGGACGATTTGCGGGTTAGAGCTCTGGGCTCTGGTATTGTACGTTTGTCGATAGGCACTATCGAACAATACCAGAAGCTAAAGCACATGCTAAGCCTGAATCAATTTAACCTCAGGTCATGCCATCGATTTTGGCTCAGTCGTTGATGGACGAGTTTCTTGTATTGATCCGGAGGCGGCGGTTCTTTTCTCTTGTGCCGTTTTTGATTGCAAAACCAACAAGCGGCGACAATGTTTGATTGATTTGCCTTGCCGCCATCCTTATGAGCCTCAAGATGTTCGCCAGTACACATGAATCGTTTGGCTTGGCCAATAGAAATGTTGTGCTTCAATGCGAATTCGCGAAGATCGCCTGACCACATTGGTTGCTCACAGTAGTAGCAAAGGCCGGATTGACGGTTAAAAGCGATAGTTCTGGGGGGTTTGAGTGGTTTTCGACGTTTTGCCATAACAAGTATCCATAGTTGAGTGATACCCCGTTCCTCGATACTGAGTAATACGGGTACCAGACGAATACTTCATACTGGCACAGCAGGCTCCCTTATTGGATAAGCCAGATTTAATTGTATAGCTAAATATCATATAGAAACAAGCGTTCAATTCAGTTTGAAAAAACTGCGTAGGAGCTGTGTGAAAAAAATGGGGCGAGGGCAGGGAGGCCCGGAGCAGGGACTGCAGGACGCGCAGGGATAGCAACCCTTGGGGAATGATGAACCACCGGCAGAGCGACAAGACTTCGGGCGGCGCTGGCATGGATGCCTGCGCCGTGTGGCCAGGGATGGCTATGCCTGTGCATGTTCGGAAAAGGAAAGGCTGAGCCATTCGTTAGGCCATTGGGGCAATACAAGGACGTATTGCGCTTGGCCAAACGATTGGCGGATTAGTGCACTGGCCGTTCGGTGGCTAAGCTCCAGGTGTAGAGAAACTTGGGCTACAAGGCCGGAGAGCAGGGGGCTAACTGACACGGATGTCTGTTAGCCACAGTCCAGGGATGGCTTATGCCAGGACCGAAGGGATTGGGAAGGCCGGAGCAATTCGGGAGCGGAAGCGGACGATTTGCGGGTTCTGTAACAGAAATAGCGGTCTTTATAACGACCGGTGCTTAATCCCTTCTTAGTAAGGTCTGGTGTTCAAACATTCGCGTGTGGTAACGGTGGCGGTGATTGTAACGGGTCTTAATCCCTTTTTCATAAGGTCTGGTGTTCAAACGATTTTTCAATTCTGAAAAGTTAACGTTTTGCATAGTCGTCGATATCAAATTTAGGTTCATTTTGAATACCATCTGAAGTTTACCGGAACCATGCGATTGGAACAACATATCGTTGGCATGTGACCGACTAACGCAAATGGGCCCGGAGCTGGGATCGCGCGACCTTTTGGTAAGATGATCCTCCGGCAGAGCGACAAGACTTCGGGCGGCGCTGGCATGGATGCCTGCGCCGTGTGGCCAGGGATGGCTATGCCCGTGCATGTACGGAAAAGGAAAGGCTGAGCCATTCGTTTGGCCATTGGGGCAATACAGGGATGTATTGCGCTTGGCCAAACGATTGGCGGATTAGTGCGTTGGCCGCTCGGTGGCTAAGCTCCAGGTGTAGAGAAACTTGGGCTACAAGGCCGGAGAGCAGGGGGCTAACTGACACGGATGTCTGTTAGCCACAGTCCAGGGATGGCTTATGCTCGGACCGAATGGAGGGGGAAAGCCGAAGCAATTCGAGAGCGGAAGCGGACGATTTGCGGGTTATTGGGTTGAAGTTATGGAACAAGTGTCGACCCATTTTTGCCACTCGCGCTTCTCCAAAGCTGCCATTCGGCCAAAGCCAGATTCTTGGATTGAAGGACTACAAAGCAGCCATTGGCGACCTCAACCAAACGGCCAGTTGCTGCCACAGAAGATTCACTTATCGATCACCGCAAACTGGCTCATTGCCGCCAATGATTTTTGCATAAAATCCAGATAAAACCTCAGCCACTTATGAAAATTACGGCGTTGAGGATCCGGAACATTGCGCTGACTAAACTGAGCTTCGAACGTCTGACCTAGGGATGCGGTAACAATCAACATGACAACCGACAATTTCACTTATTGGCACAATTTGGATGATATACGGAAGGGAAAAATCTTTGCAGTTCACAAACTTATTTTTACAACCCAGTTTTGGGGTAGATATACTGTTAACAGCTTAATAACTTGTTAGACACTACCAGGCTATTTTTGCCCATCCCCTCGAATATGCTGAGCTCAGCATATTCGAGGATATGCGGAGTTCAGGAATATGGAAAGTGGCGAACGGAGGAGCCGAACAACATGGGTCGTTCGGCTCCGAACTACTCAGCATATTCTAGCCGCCTCGTAGAGAGGCAATCAACTGGTCCGGCGCACGGAACTGACCACGTTTAAGCGTAAGCGGGACCATCGCACTCATCGCCTCAAGTTTTTCGGTCGGATCAGCGCGTAGATAGACTTCGGTCGTCTGGATATCCCCATGTCCAAGCCACAACGATACCTTTCGGATATCGCCTGTTGCTTGCAATACCACCATCGCGGCGGTGTGACGTAGGACATGAGGAGATATCCGTTTTTTCTCAATAGATGGGCAACGTTTAGCAGCCACTTCCACATGTTTCTTCAGCACATACTCGAAGCCCGATCTGGTCATGGGTTCTCCGTGTGCATTTAGGAAGAGTTCTGTCGCAGCTGGTTGTCCTCGCACGGCAAGCCATGCACGCAGATCGGAAGCTGCCTGCTTCCAGAGTGGCAATAGACGTTCTCGACGCCCTTTACCGAAAATGCGTACATTGGGTGATGGTTGCCACTCCAGCGCCTGTAATGGGAGATGAACCAGTTCGGATACTCTCAGTCCTGCCGAAAAACAGAGGTGGATCATAGCTCGATCACGGATACCGTCGCGGCGTTTCAGATCCGGTACATTGAGCAGTGCCTGCATTTCGTCTAATGACAAATAATTGATTAGCCGTGTATCTGTTCGCTTTGCGGGAATGGCTAAGATACGTCGGCTCTGCTCTAAGAGAGCGGGTTCTCTATATTCCATAAAGCGCATAAATGACTTGATCGCAACGAGCCTAGCATTGCGTGTGCGCGGGCTGTTGTCGCGCTCCGTTTCCAGATATTGCAAGAAATCCATCACCAAAGCGGCATCGAGTTGCTCAAGGAAGAG